>CAJWLW010000022.1 GCA_913042885.1 uncultured Lentisphaeria bacterium
ATTGCCACCGAGTACCTGAGGCCGTCCCTGGTGAAACTCTATCGCCATGCCGGATTCGACTTCATTTACATCGAGAAAGAACATTGCTATCTCGAAGATCAACTGGGCGACTTTGTCCTGTCGGCGCGTGACAACGGGATGCCTGCGATCTCGAAGATCGCCGAGCTCGGCCGGGCCGAAACCGGTCGGCTGCTAGATGCCGGTGTTGTCGGCATTCAATTGCCCAGGTCGGAATCACGCGAGCAACTGCTGACGCTGATTGACTACGTCAAATTCATGCCGCAGGGCACGCGTGCCGCCGCCCCGTGTTACGGCAATGTCGACTATGTCTGGCCCGAGGACACGACAGCATGGCTGAAGAAAGCCAACGACAGTACAGTCATCGTTGCGCACATCGAAACCGCCGCGGGCTATGAGAACGCCGAGGAGATTGTCAGTACACCGCATCTCGACATGGTCTATGTCGGCCCCTGTGATTTCGCCATTTCGATGGGGTACCCCGGCGACTACGATCATCCGGTCGTCAAGAAAGCGATTGGCAGGATTCTCGGTCTGTGCCGAAAGCACAAGGTCGCATTCGGGACAACCGCCTCCGGTCCGGCGGCTGCCCGCAAGTGGATCGGCCGCGGCTGCCAGTTCTTCGAGGCGGCCGACGAACTGGGGCTGATCGGGGAGGCGGCAGGCAACCTGGTGAAGTCCTACCGGTAGCCTGGCGCGATGATTGCGAACCGTCCAATTCTTTACGTCAGCAGTTCAGCGACTCGTCTCTGTCCGAGTCTCGGGACGAACCGGAACGCCTCGGCATAGCCGACGGCGGCCTCGATGCCGCGGTAGCGGGCACGGACCATTTCCATGGCGACCATGTCGTCGTCGCCGCGTTCCGGCAACTGCGATTGATGGTATTCGAGCGCCTGCTTTTTGAGTTGGAGTTGATCGCCGACGGGCACGTACACATCCGGTTCGAACGGGACAAACCAGGCATCGGAATAGTAGAGGCGTGGGGGTGCGCACGGCTCACCACCGCAATCGTAGGTGCGGCCGCCGCAGCGTTTCGTGGCCAGCAGGACGCAGCGGCTGACGGCCATGTGATCGTTATGGTAATCTGCCGGCGGATGGGTAATCACCATGTCGGGGCTGTATTCGCGTATCGTCCGCACCATCGTCTGGCACGCCGGTTCGTCGTCGTTGAAACCGTCGTCGGGATAACGCAGGAACACGCATTCGATCTGCAGCAACTTTGCGGCGGCCAGGGATTCGGCTTCGCGTACCGGGCTGTCGTCGCTGCCCTGCGCACCGGTGGCAACCACGGAGATTACCCGCCAACCGTCCGCCACCTGCCGGGCGATAGTCCCCGCCATCAACTCATTGTCGTCGTGGTGCGCTCCGACCATCATCAATGTTTTTTTCACGTGCGTACGTTCCCGTTGCTTCTGGGGTTGGGGTCATTCCGACCGGCAGGCGTTAATATGGGGTGCGGACGCTATTTGGGCAATCGTCGGGGCAGGAAGCAGGAGCAAGCGGTCTTTGATTCCCCGAGACCCGAAATTGTATTTGGCCGCTGCCAGCGCCGAGCGGTGTCGAGACCGATCCGGTTTTGTTCCGAGTAGAACGGATCTATGCGTCCGTTCAAGTCTGCCGTGCCTATATCGTGTCTTGTGATGGAACAGTACCCAGATGGATTGCCGGCCGGCTGATCGACGATAGAGTACCCCGACAGTTCGGTTCGCATAGTCGGGAACTTGCCGCACCGCGGTTTCGGCATGTTGACGGCAAAATATTTACCCAAAAACCCAATCCAGGATAATCATGGCCGAGGTTCTTAAACTTGCCTATATCGGTTGCGGTTCCATTGCCAGTTCCCATCTGTACGGTCTCAAGGCCGGCGCCCCGCGTACGACGATTACTGCGGCAGTCGATACGGATCCGCTGCGTGCAACGGCTATCGCAGACGAAACCGGAGCCCAGGTCTTTTTGTCGCTCGACGAAGCGCTGGAGAACGGCGATTTCGATGCGGTCGACATCATGACGCCTCACCATCTGCACGAACCGATGGCGATAGCCTGTCTCGAAGCGGGCAAGCATGTCCTGCTCGAAAAACCGATGGCGCCTACGGTGGATGCCTGCGACCGAATTCTCGCGGCTGCGGCGGCTTCAGACAAGGTGTTCATGGTTGGGGAGAATTCCCAGTACTGGCCCGAAGTTCTTGCCACGGACGAGCTTCTCAAGGACGGCGCGATCGGGGATGTCATTTCCGTAATAACCAACTTTTATGTGCTTCCCGACGATGAATCCTTCACCGGAGAGCATCCTTGGCGCTTCGACAACGCGTTGGCGGGTGGCGGTCTCGTGATCGACGGCGGCGCGCACTTAATACGCCCGCTGCGCATGTGGTTCGGAGAAATCGAAACGGTCATTGGCGCCATCGGCCATCCGTGGAAAAAGATGGAAGACGAATCCCTGGGGCACGCCCTGCTGCAGTTCGAGTCCGGAAAAATCGGCACCTTCAGCTGCCTGATGTTTGACACCGTCCTCGGCCCCAGCCCGTTTTGGCGGATCACCGGAACCACTGGGGAAATTCACGTTGCCGGCTTATACCAGAACGGCGTCCTGCTGTTCGACGAGCAACACCCCGAAGGCAGAATGCTCGACGGCGAATGGGACGACTCCGCAGCGTCCTTTATTGGCGAGATGGCCGACTTCGAGCAGGCGGTGCTCGACGGCAAACCGTTGGCGGCCGGACCAGAGGTATCGCTCGGTGAGCTGCGGACAGCGCTGGCCATCTATCGATCTGCAAAAACACGGCAATGGGAGAAGGTATGGGAGTGAGTGGAATTGGTGACGAGATGATCGGGTGAATCTGAAGAAACCGCATGAATTTCATGGAGCCCTGCTTGAAATGGCGTTCAGCCTCCCGGTAGACGAAAAATCGAGGTGGTTCTTGAAAAGCCGTTGTTTTTGATTATAGTCCGCCTCATCATTTTGTTGCGGGGTAGAGCAGTCCGGTAGCTTGTCAGGCTCATAACCTGAAGGTCGTTGGTTCAAATCCAACCCCCGCTACCATTCAAGGGTTTGGAACGAAAGTTCCAAACCCTTTTTTTTTAGTGGTTTACAGCACTTCGTTGATATTTCTCTCCTTCCGTCCAATTCATGATAAAGTGTGCTACGGATTGATAAAACTTGACCAAGTTGCAAACATCTTGCAAACATTTCCCGTGGCAATAGGCCGGCGATTTCCGTGCGTTTTCGGAGATGCGGAAGCCATAACCCCCGCGGCGAACTCCTCGTCTCGATGAATATCCTGCGTTTCCGCGAAATTTCCGACCACCGGGCAGCGGCCCTCGACGTCCCCGGGTCCGTCGATCTGACCGTGAGATAAGGTCGAATTGACGCACGCAGTCCAGTGGCACGGGCCGGCTCGGCCGTGAAGGCGAACCGTCAAGCGGATTGATTACAGCCCATTCCGATCGAATCACCAGAGTATGCGAAAACATCCCCGCAATGTATCAACGAATTAAGTTGCCACGACACTAGCGCTCGACAATCATCACCAGTGATCGCAGCAGGGGCATCGGTCGCTGGATGCGCCAGAGCATCTGCGCGTCTGTCGATACGTCTTCGATGTATTCGGTCAGCGATTGAGAAGCACCATCGTCGTCTATGTACCGCACTGCTGCCGGCGTCAGTCCTGCAACATTGATTTCTACGGTGATCTCGTCGGTGTTGTCGTAGGAAAGGTTGGTGATGCAGGCGAGCAGACGATTACCGTCGTCCCAGCATTGTACCGCGAAATCTTTCGGTGACTCAACAAAGACCGGCATAGATTCGGGTGCCATCCACGCGAGAATCTGCCGCATCACCCACTGCCGCTGATAGCAGACCAGGTGTCGGGTATCCGGATCCGAACTGCCGATGCGGCAGGCGAAGACTGCGATCTTGCCGCCAAGCGCGTTCTCGAAAAGTATCATACCCGGTGCGACACGCTTGCGATCATGGTCGATGATGTGTGACAGGACTTTTGCGGAGTCCGCAATGTTGAGCTGACGAATGGCCTGCAAGGGTGTGGCCTTGTGCGAAAAAAAATCGCCAACGTACGGACCGAAGAAATCTACGTCCGTGCATTCTTCGCCGCCGAACGGCGCAATTGCCTCGCCCGGGCTGCAGCCGACCTGGCCGGCGTAGCCCCGGTCCACCAGGGCTTTCGCAGCGCTGGCATCCAGAATTAGATTGCCTGACAGCAACTCCTGCAGTTGCGTATCCGGCAGCGCGTACACCGTGTCGCCGGCCAGGAAACGCACGGGCGAGTCGTCGAAGGTGTACGCGAATCCCATATTGCCGAGCACGTCGCACAGCATGAATGCCGGCCAGTTTTGGTCGTTGACATCATCGATTGGGTTCGGATTAGCCTTGGTCGAGTCGAAGTCGAAGATTAGCTGTACGCCGCAGCGCGTACCCCGCTGCGGAGCGATGCTGCGAATGCCTTCGAACCAGGCACGCTCGTTTCTCAGAAACAGGACCCACTCCGGCTCGAGGAACATTGAGTTGCCCATGTACCCGGAGGTCGACAGGGCCGGGTTGTTCATGCCGTTCAGCAATGCCTGAGTGATGTGAAAGCGGACCGTCGTCATGCTCATCGAAAAGCGTGTGTGCGGCGTCGTCTCGATCTCCGGTGTGTAGTCCACATCGTCGCCCAGCACATGGCCGATGAATTCGAGATAGAACATGCCCGGGATGATGTGGCGGCGAATCGTGTCGCCGTACGGTCCGATGCAAGGTCGCACGACTGGCCGCGTCACGGGCGCCATGGCGTCCATAACGTTGGTGATGCTGTGTCCCATCGCCGGCAGGGGGTGGACGCACGGCACCATCTGACCGACTTCGACATCCGGATCGACGGCATGCACGGTGTCGCTGACGATTCTCGCGATCTCGACCAGACGTTCGCCCAGCATCTCGATCCATTGCCGGCGTACAGCAGCGTCGTTCAGCAGCGCGTCATTCAGCGCTTCGCGCGTCCGTTCGCTTCCAGTGCGTTCAGTAAATGTCTTCAGATGCAGGTCGCAGTGGCATCCGAACGTGTTGTTGTCGCCGTGAAAGAGATAGCGGTGGTCATCATCGAGATAGATGTAGTCGGCATGCACGTCCGCCAGGATCGTGTAGAACGCTTTCAGGTACGTATCGAGCTTCGGGTCGAGAGGGCAGGGGATGCGATGATCGCAACTGCCGTCGGCGCGTGTCACCCAGTAGTCGTAGTCGCACTGACCGCGGTGGTCGAAGCGCGACTGCGGCATCGTGTAGCTCGAGTTGATCCCGACGCGAATGCCGTCCTGCGCCAGCCGCGCTTTCGCTTTTGCGATGTTCGCAGCTTCGAGCTTCGCTTCGTCGAGGGTCAGTTGATTCCAGCAGATGTGCTGCGCATCGGTGAACAGCATGACATGATGCGTGTCCGTTTCCTTGCAGAACCGGACGATCTCCTCGACCCGTGCTTCGTAATTCCAGGTTGGGAGGTACGTGCGCAGGATGTAGTTGACCCGATCGGGTGCGAAGAAGTTGTCTCTCATGATAGGCTTGTGGTAGGTTCGGTACGAACAGCTTAAACGCCGTTACTTTCCGATCAAGACCAGATTGCTCTCGAGGCGCTCTGGTTTACTCGTACTTGTGACCGGAATGATGCCGTCATCGACCATTGTTTTCAACACCAGGGCGGATGTGGAAACGCTCTGATTGGCAGCTTCGGTTTGCAGCTCCACCACTTTCGCGCGGTTTTCAGGCGAATCGTACTCTGCCGGCCAATCGCCGTCCGCGGGCTTTTCGTAGAGTCCGTTCAGCAAGGGCGAGTAGGCGTAGATCTCCGTATCCGGGCTCATATTTTGCAGAATTTTCCGGCTTTCCTCGTCAAATGGCGGATACATCGCGGGTTCATTCGGCTGGATCGGCGCGATGAGCGAGTATTTAACCTGTACGGCGGCGACGGGCGCGAGCGAGTGCCGCAGGGTCAACCTGAAAAGCTCAGCGAGCCGCGGAGCCGAATAGTTGGAGACGCCGACGCTTTTTACCTTGCCCGTCGAGACCAGGTCGCTGAACATGATCCACGTTTCCAGCAGCGGTGTGGCGGGATGATCGTGATGCGCCATCAGCAAGTCGATACAATCGGTCCGCAGCCGTGCGGCGGATTCACTGGCAGCGCGTCGGATGACTTCCGGCGCCAGCCCTTCATAATTCGTCAGGTCGCCGTTGAGGTCGACCGGCATCGACCCGATCTTGGTCATGATTGCGAAGTCCGCAAAATCGCGTTGCTCGAGCCACTCGCCGAGCACCTCCTCGCTGTCGCCGCCGCTTCCGTCTGGATGCCAGTGTGCATAGTTGTTGGCGGTATCGGCTATCCTGCCGCCGAGCGCTGCGTATCTGTCGAGGATGGCGAACGCTTCGTCCCGTGGGACGGAAGTACCGAAGGAGGCAGCGCCGAGCACTGCGGGAATACCTGTCATGTTGCCGTCTCCTCGGCGATACGAACCGGATTCGGCCACACTTGGGCGTCGTCGGGCACATCGGCGTTTCGGTAAGTTGGAATCAGCGACCATCGATCGGCGCCGGCAGGGTTCGGGTGCGAGCCGTGGACCGTCAGATCGCTGAAAAACAACACATCGCCCGGATCCAGCTCTGCGGCTGTTACCGGCATGCCCGCGAGATCATCATCGCTGAGGCGATTGCCGAATCCGTTCGTTTCTATTCTTTGGTGCGTGAAGCTCATCTGATGCGACCCGGCGACGACCTTGAGGCAGCCGTTGTCGATGGTGGCACGATCCAAAGCCATCCACACCGAAACTTTCTCCGATCCGAGCCAGTACGGCCGATCCTGATGCCAGGGCGAGGCTTCCCGCACAGTGTCTGACTTGGACACCGGCTTGACGCTCAGGAAATCGACGTTGGGTCCGATCAACTTGTGCAGCACGTTCGACAGTGGTGGGCCCAGCAGAATCTCGAGGATTGATTCGGGGACGCGATCGGGCATCCAGACTTCGACGCCGATCGGATTTTCCTTGTCGGCGGTACTTTCGTAAACTGTTTCTTTCAAATCTGCCGCCTCGGCTTCCGTGAACATCGACGATACGATGAGAAAACCGTCGCGGCGGTAAGCGGTCACATCGACGTCAGTTTCCATTATTCAATAACCTCGAGAGTCGTCATTGGCAGCCAGCCATCGTCATGAGCGCCTTCGTTGGCGAATCGGACTTTGGGCACCAGTGTGTCGGCATCGACGATTCCGACGTCGACATCAACTGTGCCTTTTGCGAGCGATGCCGGCAGCGGCAGTTTTTCCTCGAGCCAGGCGTCACCGGGCAGCCAGGTCTCGGGCTGCGCGGCCGACACTATAATCTCACTCTTGTCATCTTGCCGCAAGCGAAAAGCCAGACGATAGCGCAGGTAAATCCGTGCTACGCCAATGTTCTCGATCCACATCGTGTACCAGAACTCATCGCCGGGCTTCAGCGTTTGCGTAACCATCATCTGGCGCAGCACGAAGCGGTAGCCCATGCGTTTCAGGAACGACTCTATCTTGTCCTGCCATTCCTCCGGGATCGGCGCGGACTTGAGCATCACCGTCGAAACGTGGTACTTCAATGCCTGCTGGATGATCCAGTCGATTGGGAAGCCGGCGTCGCGCCAGTAATTCGGTACCCAGCCGGCCTCCATGACCACCGGCGCCTGTCGCCACGCCTCCGCAGCATCAGCCTGAGCAACCTGCATCGGATAGTAGTTGTACATATGATTCCAGCACATGGGCCGGCTCGGATCATTGTCCTCATGCATCGTCACGTCACCCAATGAATCGCCGCGGAAACCGCAGCCCTTGCGTGTGCCGGCGTGCATCTGATAGCCGTTGATCAGCGAGATCAGGTGGGTGTCCGGGAAGCTGTCGACGTAGCGGTCGATGAGCCGGTCCGTCTCCGCCTGAAACGCCTCGCCGCCGCAAACCCCACCGCCTTCACCCCACCAGTCGAGGATGCTGACATCGACCGCGAACAGATTCGGATGGCCGTTGTAGCGCGCGCCCAATGCCCGGATGCATCCGCCGTAGTGCTCGAGGTATTCCGGACTGTCCCAGATCGGCAGGAGATTCCCGGAGCAATGCGCATCCGGAACCGTTTCGGCTACTTCGGCATACCAGTCCGGAACACCGGGACCCTGTTCCAAATTGCGGTAAACCGCCCACGTCCCTTTCGGTCCGCCGAGCGGCATTATGCCGATGTGAACCATCTGACCGCGCTTCTCCCCTTCCGCAAGCACATGGTCAATAACATCCCACCGGTATTTGCCTTGCTCCGGCTCGATGTCGGCCCAGTACCAACGGAAGTAGGCGATCGAGCAATACGGATAGTCGCCATTGTCGAAACTGTCGGGGGGTGAAGGCTCGCCAATAGCCGACTGTGCAGAGCCGAAGGTCAGCGGACCACGGTCGTGCCAGGTGCCGTCAGTCGTCAGCGGATCACCATTGAAGCGCTGATAGCTCGACATGCCTTTGCCGGGATTCGGCAGCAACGCGTCGCTTTCCGGCGGACGCAGGATCAGATGTGGAACGTCATAGATGAGCATTTTATGGCTTGGATTCGATCATCAGTTCATCGGTCAGTTGTGGAGAATCGACCAGTGGTACGCGGCCGCTCAAATTTAACCATCGATGAGTTTCTCTGAGTTCTTTGAGACTGACCCGCAACTTGTGCACAAAGTCCTTAGGCGATTCCGCGGCTTGTGCCTCGCCGTGGTTCGGATACGGTGAGCTGCCGGAACGCAGAAGCTGTCCGGCGACATGATTCCCTGTCCTCGTGTTTGGCAGTTCTTCGGTCAGACGAATTATTCCGACTGCGAATTGCAGGAGTCTCTCCTCCAAGTTGTATTCACGATTCGCCATTATACAGCTATGTTCGATGTTGAATGTTCGATGTTCGACTCAGCGACCTGACGCTTAATGTGATCGTCCAACACCGAAGATCCAATGTCAGAGGCCCGTGCTATGTTACATCCATGAAAATCGTTTACGCTATCGCGATGACGATCGGCACTGCTGCACTTAGCGGACTGCCGGTCTACCCGATTCTGCATTCGTCCGACGGCACGGCCGAGATCGATCCCGAGAGCCACTGGGTCACCCGCATTCCCGACACATCGAATGCAGGCAATGACTTGTGGGCACAGGGTAAGCCGGGAGCGCTGGACTTTTTCTGCAGCCACGCCCGGCAGACGGATGGTGTTGACGGCGACTACACGCGGACCCATAGCGGCGGCACCGGTACGATGGCGGCGAAGATCGACCTGCAGCGCTACCAGTTTTGCTGGCAGGCGGACATTAAGTTCGATACAGGTGACGACGGCAACGGCGGCATCGCGCCTGGTGAACAGTATATCTTCAGCACACGCTCCGATCAGGCTGGCGAAGGCATCAGCCTGCATGTCAATCCCGATGGCTCGCTGAGCGCCATGAACTACGGAGCGACCAAGGTTACGACGCCGGTCGGCTTGGTTGCAGACAACAAATGGGTGCACGTGGCCGTGTCTTTTGAGGGCGCGATCGACGCGGGGAAGACGCCGCCGCCGGCAACCCCGGACCGGGTCGATGCCGGCCGGCAAATTGTCGAAGGCAACCTCAGGATCTATGTCAATGGCGTGCTCAAGGCGGATAGCGTCGCGATGCATGTCGTCAACAACGAATCGTTCGGGCCGGTCCTCGGCCAGTGGCGCTATGACGTCGGTATTGCGCCGCTTTTGTGTTTCGACAATATCCAGATCAGCGGTGACAATGCGATGGGGGCGCGACGACAGCAGGCGTTTACCGACCGGACCGCCAAGTTGATGCCGACACTGGCGAACAACATGTCGTCCTGGGGCGACATCAACGGCGACGGTTTCCCGGACTTGTTCGATATCGCAACGACCTGGATCAATGACGGCGGCAAGGCGTTCACCGCGACAACGACCGCACTGGGCGGCGCCAATATCCTGGGCGACTGGAACAACGACGGCCGGCTCGACGCGTTCAACTACTCGGTGTTCCGGGCGTTGAGCCAGAACGAAGACGGCAGCCTGTCGCAACTCCCGTTGGACGGCGCGGTGTTGCAATCTGCATCACTCGGAGCCTGTTGGGGCGATTTCAACGGCGACAGTTTTCTGGACGTCTATGTTGGCGGCACGATGGCGAATCATCAAGTGCACCCGGATCGGATCTTTATGAATCAAGGCGGGGAACGGTTCACGATTGCGTGGGAGCAGAAGGACGGGATCCGCAACACCCGGGGTGCCACGGCCTGCGATTTCGATATGGACAACGACCTCGATGTCTATGCTTCTAATTACTGGCTCGCTCCGAATTTTCTGTGGCTCAATGACGGCAACGCGAGCTTCACCGACGTCGCACAGGCCCGCGGCGTCCAGGGCGACAATCCGGCGCGGCCGCCGGCCATTCAGACCTATGGCCATACGATCAGTTCGGCCTGGGGTGATTTCGATAACGACGGATACTTCGATCTGTTTCAGTGCAACTTCAATCACCACGACGGCCGGCGCGGGCAGGACGCGACCTTCTATCGCAATCGCGGTCCGGAGCACGGCTATTCGTTCGAGATGAAAAAGATTCTCGACGGCACCGACTGGCAGGAGGCTTTTGCCTCGGCGGTCCTCGGTGACTATGACAACGACGGTCGCCTCGATGTTTATATCTGCACCGCACCGGGATACCCGGGCAGCGCGAACCGCTTGTTCCGTAACGAAGGCAACTGGCAGTTCCGCGACATGACATCGCGTGAGGGACTGTCTGGCCGACAGCAGACCTACCAGACCGGATGGGCCGATTTCGATCTCGACGGCGATCTCGATCTGGTGACGGCCGGAAAGTTCTTCGTCAACACCGGCAATGCCAACCACTGGCTCGAGGTACGCCTGGAAGGGAACGGCACAACTGTCAATCGTGGCGCCATCGGCGCCAAGGTGCGGATTGATATGGGTGACGGGACGACGCAGATTCGTCAGGTCGAGGCTGGCACCGGGCAGGCGAGTCAGAACGACATGACCCTGCACTTCGGAATGGGCGCGCGGACCGAGTCGGTATCGGTGCAGATTCTTTGGCCGGACGGCACCGGCCAAACGATGCCAGGCGTGAGCTTGGATCAGGTCCTGACGATCGCGCAAGGCGCCCGGTGAGCGAATCACCTGGAGGCGCGGCGGGCCGCCAGTAGCCACTGGTGCTGTCCTCAGCCGCATACGTGACCCGTAATGTTCCGATAGTATCGCCCTCTTCTGGAGCCGCGGCCATTCTTGGCCGCCTATGACTGGTACCATACCGACTGATTCTACGCGTTGTGATCGATCAGTACTGAAACGTCGCGTAGGCGGCCAAGAATGGCACGAGCGGCTACCGGCGGTCCGCCGCGGCTCCAGAATCAATACATCGTGATCCCCTCAACAAAGTGACCAGGATCCGGTACAGCAACGTCGCGAGGTGGCTAGGGATCGACGTCCGCGTTTTCGAAAAACGCTAAGAATCAATACATCGTGATTCCCAGCAACCCGATGACGATCTCATTGACCAGGCATTCGAACTCCACACTGGCGATCGGCTTGTACGGAACCGTCATGTCCAGCAGGTTCGCCCAGGTATTGCGCCCGATCAACACACGCTGCGGCGGCACTGCCGGCAAACAGAATGCATCGGCCTGTATATCGAAGTCGCCCCAGATCGGCCAGTAGTTCTTCGGATTATTGATCGGCAGCAACTTTTCCGAACCGTCAACAAACCGAACACGCAGCAATGCATTATCCATTTGCGACGACAGCGGTTGACACGACCCTGCAACCAGGAAGTACATCCTACGATATTTTCGCTTCCCGACCGGGATACGAACCGACGTCGGGAAGTTGTCGTACTGACTGATCATCACGGAGTTGTCGCTCTTCCAGTTCGGGCTGTGGAACGGGACGCCCTGCTTCGTCACGAATCGCTTCTTCTCATCGACCCGGCGCGCGAAGTACAAAGAGTTCAGCCGCGGCGGTTCCGGCGAACCCGTCCACGCACTGAATCCGTTCGTGCCGATCATGTACGAACAGGACGCCGGCCGAGGGCTGTGATATTCCTGATCGAACAGAAACTCGATATCGAGATTGACATGCGCCGACAGATCCGCGGTACGGAAGAGATCGAGTGCCGGCGGCTCCGGCAGATCCCAGACCCCGACCTCCGCGTGCGCTGTCTTGGTCGTGATTGTGTACGTCCCAGGGACGGTCGCATCAAATTCCGGTTGCAGTGAATGACTGCGTGTCGTGCCGCTCACGTTGTTGCGAAGTTCGCAATACACCTTGCCGGTGTGTTTGCAGAAGGTCGGATTCAGAATCTCCGTAGCCGGTTGAATTTCGATCTCGAACGCCTGCCACCACACCGAATCGTTCTGCTGCAGCTTGACGAAGAAGCAATAGTGACCGAGACGCTTGCCGATGACGGCTTGTTTCTTCGTGTGTCGGGACAGGCACCCCTGCGAATCTTCGATCTCCAGGACATTAGTGCCATCGCGAACCAGAGCGATCTTCTGCCCGGGCACAACGCGCGTCGGACATGGCACGGACCGTAGCTGCTTTCCAACCGTCGTAACGACACACTCGAACGCATCTGTCGCGGGAATGCGCACCTGCACAGTCGGCGCCGCCACACCGCATATCAGTTCCGGAGTGACTTTGTGTTCGTTGACAGTAACCGAGGGCAGGGCGTCGTGAGTGTACGGGAGCTGCACGATCACCGTGGCTGCCTTATGCAAGGTGCCACGCAGGGTCCGGCGCTTCTTGTCCTTCGCGTATTCGAGCGTCGCGTATGGTGTGGTGATCGACGCGTGATCCCAATCGTCCGGGAAGCCCGGAGCGATTACGGCCTCACCGTCGACATGGTTGAGACGCAGTCCGAACAACCCTTCGATGAGCGCGCGCGCTGCAGCGCCGATACCGCAGCCGAAATCGGTGCCCAGCATCGGGTTGTGGAGGTCGCGCGGCGACGTGGCGATGACGTGTCCGGGCGTCTTCGATTCCTTCATCGAATCGATCAGCGGTCCAATGAAGTACCGGTACCCTTGCTGATAGCACCCGGCCTGCCACGCCGACAGTGCCAGGTGGCACGTCTCGTTCGGCATCAACTGCCGGATGCTCCAGGACCACGGCACCCAGTTGCAGCTCCAGACCAGCTCCCCCTGGTCGTCGCCGCACGTCACATGCTCGTAAGTGTGTCGCACATAATGCAGCATCTGCCACGCCTGCAAATCGTCTGCTACTTCTGAGTCGATGATGTGATAGATCGACGGCAACTCCGGATTGTCATGCAGCAGTTTGTTGCCGATGGTGTCGAGGCATTCGCCGTAGGCGCCGTCTGTCGGAATCCACAGTTTTCGGTTCAGGGCATTGCGGATTTTGCGGGCCTCGGCCAGGAATGGTTTGGGGGACTTGCCGAGTTTTTTCGCTGCCCTTGCCATAAACATGTTCGCAAAGTGCGTGTATGCGGATGCCTGTGCGCAGCCGGCACCATAGTACCCATGGGCGTCGCTGATGTGCGTGTTCGCGAAGTTCTCGTAGAGCCCGTCGTTGTCTGTGTCGAAACAGCGTTTTTCCCACTCCAGATGCCGCTTGATAACGGGGAACATTTTTTTCAGGAATTTGTCGTCGCCGGTATACAGACAATGCCGGATCACCTGATCGATGAAGCCTTCCTGCATGTTGTAGTTCTGATTCTCCATGCGCCCTTTGGAGAACAGGATCGAGTCGCGGCGCACGCGGCTGTACTCGACGTCCACGCTCATCTGCATGCCGCCGCGGGTCGTGCCTTTCGAATCTTTCTTCTGCGTTTTTGCGAATGTATTGAAGTGCGATTCCGCCCGTTCCCAAGGTCCGAGCGCGGTCGGCGCATACGGACTGCGCCACCCCATGTAGCAGCCGTGGCAGTGGATGCCGCCGTGCATGATGTACGGTGCATGCCATAGCGCATCGGCGGATGCGTTCAGCGCCGGGACGATGGCGTTCAGATCCGCGTCCGGCGTCGACACGGTGACGCGATTGCGAACGGCTTCATGGTTGGCGAGGGCGTAGGCAAATCGTTTCTTCAGTTCACCGCGGGTAAGTCGGTCACTGCCATTCCGCATCATCCGGACACCGATCAGTGCCGGTTGGTCATCGGGTTCATAGCTCTCCACGGCGACGGGATGAACAACGCGTTTGCTATGCAAGTTTGCGATCTTCGCAAACGCTGATGAGTCGGCAACGAAGCTGTGTTCGCCGGTAGTGGACGCGCCGCTGATGCCATAGTGCGGCTTGCGGTTGTGCACATCGTCGGGCTGCGGGTGTGCGGAGTTGTCGCGGCAGTCGATCGCGAAGTCTGCGGTCATGCGGAAACCGCGGCTGTCGATCGTCACATGGTTACCGCGGCTGTCTTCCGGGTTCGGAAAGAAGTGGGACTCGTGGTCGTAGCCGTTGACGTCGTATTCAGGAGTGCAGTACGGATCGCTCAGATCGTTGATACCGCCGAAAGCCCAAACGACTTGCAGCCCTTTGACCGGGCCGGTCAGCGATATGTCGAGCACCAGCCCGTCAGCATCACGCATGGCGACGGACCGGATGACCAGTTTCTGTTTGCCCAGAAGCCGGTCCGAAATCTCGTGCGTGTAGACGCCGGGGCAATAGCTCGCGACAACTGTGTCGGCATCGATCAGCCACTTGCCTTTCTTTCCCTTGGTGATGCCGACCAGCAGATTGCCGGTCTTACCGGGACGGCTGAGCGCCCACTCCGGACGGTCACCGGCGTAGGTGATGAAGGTGCCGTACTGCCCGTACAACGGGCGGTTGTAGCGGCCGTTACCGTTGCGGCAGACGAAGCAATTGTTTTCGATGGTGTACACGAAATGTCCTTGCGGGGGTTGAACTCCAACGGAACTGCAAAGTTAACGTGGCCGCGGGCATTTCTGCCCGCGCGGAAATTGTAACAATTGTGCTGACGTTCGCGCGGGCAGAAATGCCCGCGGCCACGTAATTGATCGACCGGATTGGCTACAGATCCAGATCAAGTTCTACAACCCTTCCGGTTTCGATCGATTCCTCGGCGGCGATACACATCTTTGCGCTGATGTAACCTTCTCGGATCGTGTTCTCGACGTCCGTCGGGCGCGAGTGCAGCAGGTCGAGCTTGGCTCTCATACCCGGCTTCGTGCCGCCAAAATGAGATTCACCTGTCCAGTCGTATACCTCCCGGATGCTGCTCTCGGGCTTGGCGAGACGCTGCATGATGTCAATCCGGCTGTTGCCCACAAGTGCTTCACCTTCGGGTGTCTCAACAAATTCACCGTAATACTGCAGTTCCATGGTCCCTGCCGTACCGATGAAAAAACCGCCGCGCCGTCCGCCCCGCTGCGGTGCGCAGAAGCTTTGACTGTAAGATGCCGTGACCCCGCCTTCGTAATTGATGATCACCGTGTGATTGTCATCGATATCGATTTCACTGGCGTAAACGCATTTTTGCCCCTTACCCGACGACATCGGTCTGGCGCCTTCCTGCTGCAGTCTGTACACACTCATCGGGCAGGTATCCTTGCGATCGCAGACATCGCACGTCAGGTCATTCGGCATGTCGCCGCCGTAGACCAGGCGTGATCCGAACGCTGCCACACTGACCGGTGTCCGGCCGATGATCGTATTGATCACATCGAAGTCGTGGGTCGCTTTCTGCAGCAGCAGGCTGCCGATCTTTTCGCGGGTTCGCATCCAGCTGCGAAAGTAGCCGTCGCCGTAGTGCACGTTGTTCACATACTGCACGGAAACGACGTCGCCGATCGTTCCGGCGCGTATATGCCCGGCAGCGGCCAGCGTTGCCGGAGCGCCGCGCATCGTGAAGTTGACGGTCGCGACTTTCGGGTAGTCCTTGAGCAACGCCCAGCACTTGTCGACGTCTGTCCCAGTGATAGCGATCGGTTTCTCCAGGAGGATGTTGAGGTTGCGGCGGGCGCACTTTTCGACCATCTCATAGTGCGTGCTGCACCAGCTCGCGATGATCACGGTATCGATGTCTGCTTTGTCGAGCATTTCGTCGGGGTCGGTGTAGAACGGAATGTCTGCCAGATCCGCTCGGAGGGTCACACCGTCCGTCCTGAAATCACCGGACTCGGCGGCGGCGCTGCCCGCGAGGTAGCCGCCGATGATCTTGTCAAAGCGCGTGCGGTCGATATCACAGAACGCTACGACGCAACCCGGCTCGTACTGTTCGAGCAGCACAATGTGTCCGGCTCCCGAACTGCCTGCGCCGATACAGGCGATTTTCAATTCGTCTGCCATGCCCGATCCTATTCCGCCAGAATGACGGGTACGTGATTCCAGATGTTGTGTCCCCAGCTCAGCAGCGGCTCGAAGGCGTACGGTGTGTGCTTGTCACCGTCGCGATCGAGGCGCACCAGCATCAGATGCAGTCTCTGGCCGGCGGCCGGTTTGCGGCCGGCATAACCCGGGAGTTGGTCAAACGGCACGGCGACCTCGACAGTGTACCCCTGATCCGTATCATCGCGCTGGTTGATCGTACCGCCAATGTGCCGACCGACCAGCATGCCGTCGACAGTTGCAGATGTATCTGCCTCTGTTCCCCACTGATCCCATGTCTTGGTGTTGAGCGCATCGTAGATACTGCCGTTCGGGCTGACGACGATTTCCCAGTAAAGGCCGGTTTCGAATTCCGGCAGGATGAACATCTCGACAGCATCGTCGCTGAAGACGGCTTCGTCTCGCTCGTACACCGGTGCTACGAGGTCTGTATCGGAACAGGTGAAGGCGAAATAGATATACGTATCATCCCACATGATGTCCCAGTCTGTGAAATCGTGACCAACCGCCTCTTGCTTGTTGAATGGGTAGGTGTCTTTCGCCATGTATGCGTCGTGCCAGGCACGATCATTTAACTTGCCGTCGATCTCAGGTGGGGAGCTCGCCCGGGGCAACCTGATTTCAGCTGGTCGCGGCCAGTCGGGACCGCGCGCTGAAGCGCTGCGCGTGTCCTCAGTCATCAGCCGGGCAATCCGCATCTCCTCGTCGGTTGCCGGAATTTCACGGCGCAGCATTTGCCCGTACTCGATGCGGGCCGGGTCGTTCGCGAGGTTCGAGGCTTCTTCGCCAGGCGTGCCTTTGGCGTCGGCTGCCGCGCGATACATCGCCTTGACCAGGGCCCGATCGGATTTGATCTGATCGTCGGTGATCGTCGCACAGCCGGCACCAAGCAGGATCAGCAACAGGGTGGCGAATTTCATAGTTTCTCCAGTGACTATTCAATTAAACAAGGGGAAACGTAGAGCCTGATCGCCAAGAATCTACATCTGCACGTGTGGATCTTCGCCGGTTGTTGATTTTCTCGTGCCCGTGCCCGTGCCCGGGTTGATCGCTGCGTGATCACCCGGAATTGAATCGCGAACAGCAGCAGCGAGTTCAAGTCCCGGGTCCGGAATAGGCTGTCACCTCACAAGAAAAATTTTCGGGCACGGGCACGGGTACGAAATAGGTATCTGGAACGGACGTCTTACTCACGCGTCATGCTTGCGATCAACATGCAGTCGTCTACCTTAGCTGCATGAAAATCACTGCAATCGAGACCGTTATCCCGACCGACGTCATGAGCCACCTGCTGATGGTACGGGTCCACACGGACGCCGGCATCATCGGTTGCGGCGAGACTTATCATATTCCACAGGCCTGCGCTGCGGTGATTCACGACTGGATGGCCAGGCGCCTGGTTGGCAGCGACCCGCTCACCATCGAGCGGCACTGGCGGTTCCTCTACGAACGGGCGGCGAATATAGGGGTGCGCGGTGCCGAGATCCGGGCCCTTTCCGCCATCGACGTTGCGCTCTGGGACATTCTCGGCCAGGTTTGCGGACAGCCGGTGTATCAACTGCTCGGCGGCGCCACGCGCGAGCGCATCCGCGTATACAACAGCCTCGGCAATCCGACCTACGGCATGGCTACGCCGGGTGCTGATGAGGGCTGGCCAGGCTACGGTGGCATGGGCGAGCCCGGGCCGTTGTCGGACTCATACAATTTCTTTCATGAGCCCGAAGCCCTGGCACGCGAGTTGGTTGCCGAAGGGCATACGGCGATGAAGGTCTGGTGTTTCGACGAAGCAGCCCATCGTGGGGCCGGCGCGACGATCAGCCGACAGGAAATCGAGGAAGCGACGAAACCTTTGCATGCTGTCCGCGAAGCGGTCGGCGATCAGCTCGAAATCATGGTCGATGGCCACGGGTTTTTCCTGCTGCCGGCGGCGCTGCGCATCGCCGATGCATTGCGAGAGATCCAGCCGCTATGGCTCGAAGACATCCTGAAGATGGACAACATCGGCACGCTCGCCGAATTCCGCCAACGCTGCGGTCTGCCGATCAGCGTCAGTGAGATGCTGTTGACGGCACCGGATTTCGCCGAGGTGCTCGAGAAGCGTGCGGCTGATTTCGTCATGCTCGATCCGACCTGGGCGGGCGGCATCAGCGAGTCGATCCGGATTGCGAATATCGCAGCGGCGCATAACATCCCGGTCACTTGTCATGATTGCACCGGCCCGCTGACATTGTTTGCCGGTCTGCATATCAATGCGGTTGCCGCCAGTGCCTGTTACCAGGAAACAGTGAGGGCCCACATCAAGTCGTTCTACGACCGCCTGATCACAGTCCAGCCGGTGATCCGCGACGGGCATGCCGAGCTGCCGCAAGGGGCGGGCATCGGCACGCAATGGCAGGAGTCGTGGTTCGACGGCAAACAGCCGACCTATCGAATGAGCGGGTAGCGGCCGAATTCTACGTCCCGCGCTCGGCGCGCTGAGATCCCAAAGCGGGAGGTGCCGGTATTTGAAGCCAACGATGCACTACATTCCCGGACGATCAGTCATTGGAAGATACAATGCCGAAATCCGTACACGAACCCATGAAGTTTGCTGGTGCTGTGGTTGTCTGCAACGGTTCGGCCGACCGTGTCCATCAATTCGCGGCGGCCGAACTCTCGCGATTTCTGTATCTCCTGACCGGTGTCGAAAGCTCGCTGGCTGAATCCTTGCCTGGGAAAGCTGCCGCTGTTGTGCTGCAGAACGCCGGCGCATCATCGGGAGGCCAGGGCTATACGATTCGTGCCTCGAGTTGCGACCAACGCGACGTGCTGGTCATTGACGCAGACACGTCTCGCGGCCTGCTCCACGGCGTCTACCGCCTCCTCGAAGAACTGGGAATGGGCTTCTATCTCGGCGGCGAAACGCTTCCTGACGAGTCTGTCGACGTGTCGTTGCCGGCAGACTTCGAACTTACCGAACGTCCGGCTTTCGCGGTGCGCGGCAATCTGCTGCACGACAACACACTGGTCGGCATCACAACCTGGGGCCTGGACGACTGGAATGTCTACCTCACCGACTTGGCGCGCATGCGATGCAACACGGTGTTGACCTGCTGGTACAACAACGACTGCGAGCCGCTCGGGCCGTTGCAAACATTGAAGCCGATCATGTCGACGTTGACCCGAAAGTGGGGCTCCACGGCATCGCGGACTTCGCAATTTGCTTTCGGGTCCGGCGACTGTTTTCATGGAGAGATCTTCTCCAGTCCCGCCGGCGAAACGCTGACGGATCCGACCGAGCAGCGCTGGGAAACAGTGAACGTTTTCAGCGAAGCAATGCGTCTGGCGAAATTACGCGGGATCGACGTGGCCTGTGGCCTGACCGCGCCAGTCGGCGACGTGAAGAGTCCGGTCGACGCGGAGGATCCCACGGTGCGCGCCCTGTTCGAGGCGCGTATCCAACGATTCCTCGAGCATTATCCGCACCTGTCTTACTTCGTGCTGTACAACCACGAATCGGGCGGCTGCGCGGCGACCACGCCGCCGCCTGTCGGGACGCCGGGACACAAGCTGTACGAGCAACGCCGCGATGCGTACGCGTACCTCGGCAATCCACGGCGGGTCTGGGAAGCAATCCGGTTCGGCAGGTTTGCGGAGATCGCATATGAGGTCGTGCAGGATGCCGCTCCGCATGTCAGGCTCGTTGTGTCCGGCTGGGGCGGGGATCGGTGGATGTGCTTTGCCGACTACTGCCTGGCCTACGATAAACTGCTGCCGCCGAATGTGATCTTCACCTGTCATGACAACATCGACGCATCCGTGTCGCGCACCGTCAGCGCGGCCTGGGGAGACTTGCAGCCGCAGCGTGAACGCTGGGCCGTCCCATGGGTGGAGGAAGACGGTTCCGACTTCTGGTCGCCGCAGCCCAATGTCGAGTCGCTTCAACATCTCGCGCCCGACGCGTTGCGTAAAGGGTGTCAGGGGCTGCTGACCATGCAATGGCGCACGCGCGACCTGGAGGAGGAGGCCGGGTACTCGGCACGCTTCGCGTGGGAACCGGAGCTGACGCCTGAATCTTTCTATCGGCGCCTGGCAAGCGATGCTTTTGGGCCGGACCGGGAACCACTAATGGCTAAGCATCTCTGGACCCTGCAGAAGCTTGGCCGGCGTTGGACGGGTGTACCGGGCACGCCTGAGATCGGCGAGATGATCTTTGCCGGCTGGAAACCGCACCTGCCGTTCGAACTCGGCGCGGAGGCCGGGCAGTTTCTGGTGCCGTTTGCGCATCGAGCCAGACAGGCTCTGGCGGAATCGTTTGCTGCGGACGCTGCGTTCCGGGGCGCTGACGACGTCGCCCTGTTCCAGCAGGTTCATGAGGACGTCGGCGTGGACGCGCAGCTCACCGATCCGACGCAGCTGGGCGTCAGCGAATTCACGCAAGTCATCGAAACACTCGAAGGGCTGCTGGATGAATCGGACACGGCACGGATTCGCGCCGAGCTGCAAACACTGGAAGAGATGGTCTATGGGCTGCGCGCGAAACTGATCCATCGTTGGATGCCGGCCAATCAGTTCAGCGCCGTAGACCTGTTCCTGATCGCCACGCGCCATCTGATTCGCAATGCCGGGGTCGAACGGCGGATGGCGGTGCTGACGCAAGTTCGAGACGACCTCGCCGGCCTGCGTGACAACTTCGTCAGAGAAGGGCGCTTGGGCAGGCTCGAACGCCTCGACTATCTGGCGGCGAATATCGATTTCGTCACGCACTACGATCAGGTCGCGATGCTGTTGGCCGACGGCGAAGCCGTGCCCCGAGCTATTGAAGAGGCAGAGCGGCTGCACCGGGACGGTGAGGCCGAGAAGGCCGCGGCGGTCGCGACCGAGGCATACGGAAAGCTCATATCAGCAGGTATGCGCGAGGCGGTCCTGGCGCTGACCCGAAAACTGAGCACACGCTGTGAATTTGCCATTCTCGCTACGGTCAATATCAAGCCCGTACCGGTCTACCTGGAGTTTGTCCGCCGCCTCGAGGCGCTGATGCCGGCGGCCCCGCCGGGTGAAGTCGATGCGGATGAGGACGGATTGCGGCTGGTTGCGCCGCGGCCACCGAGTGTCTGTGAAGCAGGACAAACGCTGACGATCCGCGTCGTGGTGCTGGGGCCGCTCGACATCGCGTCGGTCGATCTGCATTGTCGTGCAGGCGTGACCGGGTCTTGGCAAACGACTCCGATGACCCACAGGTGCCGGCGATCGTACCAAGCCGTTGTACCGATCGGACTGGACGCGGGTATCGTGACGTTCTTTGTCGAAGCGAGTGACGATGCCGGCGCCCAAGTATTCTGGCCAGCTACGGCGGGGCAGGGCCGGCCGTGGACAGTGATGGTGGTGGAGAGATAGAGCCGGCTCCCTGCCATGCCGGCGGAGTAGACGGTCTGTCCCGCGTATCGCAAGCGATTGAACAGGCCCGTCTGTCGGCTGACGGATAGCCGGCCGATCCGTGCTCGTGTGATCAATGCTCGCCGGTAGCCGCCCGGTTTTTACGGCGTGTAAGCTCCCGTAAACGCCGTCAATCACGAGCGCGGAGGCTCGTAGTACGCGGATAGGATAGCCCCATCACATGCTTCCAATCCGTCGGTGACCGATGAACAGAAATCGCCTCCGTTTGCTCGAAAAAAAATCTTGGAATTCCCGACTGAATATCCTATAACAAAGAAGGTTGGTGGTGACTCCGCCGCCGCACGTCTGAAAAATACTGATTCAACTGTCCAGAAAAGGAGGACAAAATGCGCAACTTCAAAACTACAATCCTGATGGCGGCTGTGATTGCCATGGCCGCAACCACCACTTGGGGAGCTACGATCCTTCTGACCCAGGCGGACGTCGGCGGCCCGACGCTCACTGGCAATGACTATCTTCTGACTCAGAACGTCACGTGGACGTCGGGCAATGCATTTGTCTTCGGTAACAACGCGACGTTTGATGGCCAGGGCTTCAGTGTGAGCTACACGGGGCCCTCGGGTAGTTCCGGTAAGGGCTTCGACACCTTCGGCAGCAACTACACCCTGAAAAATGTGACCATCAACGACGCGCCCGACCAGGGCGTCTGGGGTGTCAATGTCAGTAACATCCTGATCGAGAACGTCACGGCCAACAATTGCGGCGAGAATGGTATCGCTCTGCTTGGTGGCGATAATCAGGAAGTCAGCAACTGCTCCATTATCGGCTGTGGTTTCGATGCGACCAACAGTTTCTTCCAGGTCGGCGTGCTGTTCGGCGGCGGCGGACCGCAAAGCAACATCGACATTCACGACTGCACGATCACAGCCAATTTCCAGATGGGCCTCCAGGTGAACACTGTCAGCGGTAGCAATTTCATCACTGACAACGAAATCAGCCTGATCCACAACATCGGGATGCGACTTGAAGGTACCTTGGACAACTTGTTGGTCGATGGCAACAATATCCATGACAACAACAGCGAGGGTATTCGGGTCCGTGGGAGCATTGCGAACATGTCAATCTCGAACAACACGATCTTCAATAACACCAACGAGGGAATCGATGTCAACTGCCCAGAAACCGTGCCAAGTGATGTCACGGGCAACGTCGTGGCGAACAATGCCGATCCCGAGATTTTCGCCAAGAACGTCGATGTCATCGGCAATGCTGTAAAAGGCCGTGTCTTCATACAGGCGGATTCCGGGCAGACTGTCAACGTCAAGCGCAATTGCATCGACGGCGAAGGCGTCTCTCAGGTGATGGATATCGGGCCGGCGGGCGGGGCGACGTTTATTGTTGAGAACAACACCATCAACAATTATTCCAATGACGCGATTCGCATTCACACGGCTGGAACCGCGCAGTTCAACTACAACCTGATCACAGGGATCACGTTGCAATTCAATCGGGGCACCTTTGCCTTTCCGGCTGCGACCTCGTCGCTTTTCGCCAATGTCTTCTGGAATCCGACCGGTACCGGCGGTGGCTGCGCCGGCGGGGCCAACGCGGTGAGCCCCTCAGGCGGAGCCCCCATCTGCCCCAACGCCAGTGACGATCCGCAGTACCAGTCGCTCGACGTGTTCAACCCCCTGTTTCTCGCGCCGGGTTGCGGTGCAGCAAATCCGCTCATTCGCAACGGCTCCAGAGGCGCCCACGGCGATTCCGACGGCGACGGCACGGCCGACTGCGACGATACCGAAGTCTGTGACGGACTCGACAACGACGGCGACGGCCAGATCGACGAAGGCTTTGATGCCGACAATGACGGCGTTGCTGACTGTTACGACAACTGCCCGGGCACCTTCAACCCGGATCAGACGGATACGGACAACGACGGTGCCGGCGATGCCTGCGACGGCTGCCCCAACGATCCGCTGAAGACCTCGCCCGGCATCTGCGGCTGTGGTGTTGTCGAAACCGGGGACACAGATCTTGATGGTACACCGGACTGCCTGGATGGCTGTCCGAACGATCCGAACAAGGTCGCCCCCGGTGACTGCGGTTGTGGGATAGCCGACACCGACACGGACAACGACGGCACGCCGGACTGCAATGACCTCTGTCCGAACGATCCGAACAAGATCGCGCCGGGTGACTGCGGTTGTGGGATAGCCGACACCGACACGGACAACGACGGCACGCCGGACTGCCTTGACCTCTGTCCGAACGATCCGAACAAGGTCGCCCCCGGTGACTGCGGTTGTGGGATAGCCGACACCGACACGGACAACGACGGCACGCCGGACTGCCTTGACCTCTGTCCGAACGATCCGAACAAGATCGCGCCGGGTGACTGCGGTTGTGGGATAGCCGACACCGACACGGACAACGACGGCACGCCGGACTGCAATGACCTCTGTCCGAACGATCCGAACAAGATCGCGCCGGGTGACTGCGGTTGTGGGATAGCCGACACCGACACGGATAGCGACGGCGTACCGGACTGCGACGACAACTGCCCGAACACCTTCAATCCGGGACAGGAAGATTGCGACAATGACGGCATCGGCGATGTTTGCGAAGCAGTGACCGAAGCCCAGAAGTGTGCTGCAGTCGAGTTAGCGGTCATTGACTGTGTCTGCAACAGCGGTGCGGCTCTCACCAACATTAGAGATTTCTGCGACTTGCTCATCCAGTGTTTGGATGCCGAGATTGCGGCCGCCGATCTCTGTGATCCGGCTAGCTGCCGTGCCACGGTTCTGGCGAACATCAACACCTTGCTCGGCTCAAACTGCCAGTAAGGCGAATCGATCGATCACAAAACGCCGCGAGCGACCACGTCGTCCGCGGCGTTTTTTTATTTGTGGCGTGTGCCTGCCGGGCCCACGTCCGGATCGAGGTTCTCGGGCAGAGATCACAAGCCTTGTGCATCCGTCCGGCGGCCGTGATATAGAAGGTCCAGTTATTAACCCTGGGAGCGCGGGCGTCCCGCCCGCTTAACTTCGCAACATTAAGCGGGCGCTGTGAAGGCCGCCAGTAGCCGCCATGGACGCCCGCGCTCCCAGGGTTCCAGGCACAGCAGTTTTCTGAATTCTTACTCAACGATTTTGGTACCTATCATACCGTGGCCACAAATACAGACGTCAATAATTCACAAACCCGGTCGCATTCCCTTCGCCGCCAACGGCGTAATCGCCGGTCGAGCGTATCTCACTTATATACTGCGTGGAACTGTAGACCGCCGCGTTGCCGCCAACAAAGCTCATGACCACATTCTCACCGTGATGCGGGCGAATCGTGATTATATGGGTGCCGCCCAAGTCGCGATTTGCTGTCGGCGCCGTCGCTTCCCACAGGATCCATGGATTGTAGTTCGGGCTCGTCGGGCTGCCGGTGGAGGTATTTTCTACGTCGATATACACGATATCCTGGTCGGGATTGGCTAGTGCCGACACCTTGATATTCGGTGTGTTGTTTACAATCGTACCTGGCGCCGGTGGATTGAGAACCACGTACCCGCCGATTTTCGTATTGTACCCGTAACTACTGATGTTGATCTCGTCGCCGTAGTTGTTTGGGTAGTCAACCGGTGCAGGCTGCGTAACCGGCGTTCGCGTCTCGTCACCCGGGCAGTCGAACAGTACGAGAGAGGTGTAGCCCTGATCCGGATCGACAAGCTGGTAGAAGAACATGTCGCTATAGAACTCGATGGTGTTCAGATAGTGCATACCCATCGGAAAGTGACCGTCTGAATCGTCTGCGTAGCTGATCGTTCCAAGCATAAGCTGCTTCTGATTGCTCAGGCAGAGGATTTGTATCGCCCGGGACTTGGCGCCCTGCAGCGCCGGCAGCAGCATCGCCGCCAGGATTGCGATGATCGCAATAACGACGAGCAACTCTATGAGGGTAAAGAGTCGGCGGTGAATTGCCGTGCTGGATATCCGACGCGCGCGCATCTTCGAGGTTAGTGTGGGAAGCCTGCCGATTCAAACCCTGCTTTGATTTGAAATCGATATAAGCTACTGTGAATGTTCACTTAAACAGGATATTACGAATGGCCCTAAGTATTCGCAGAGTCGATGCAGCTTCGACGTTCCTCGCAGTGCTCGCATTTCTGTCTCTTCATGCCGCCTTCGCCACACCGCCCGTCGGGGATCCGAATCAGCCCTACGACCGCCTGCCCGGCACGCTCGAGACCTACCACGTCAAATGGGCCAAGCCCCGCGCCGGCGGGCCGCTCAACGTCCTTTTCATTATCCCGTACTACAACTCCCGTGAAGTCGTCGAGACCGCCCAACGCCTGGACCTGAAGTACACCGTCATCATGAACGCCGGGTACTCGACCTGGGCCCACGGCTCGTACCAGGACACCACCGCGACGCCGCTCAAGCAAGTGGAAGCGGAGACCGTTCTCACTGACCTGACAAAGCAACGACTCAGCCTCGGACACACGTACGACGCGATCGTCATTGCCAAAGTCTCGTGGCCGGTCATTCCCGACTACGCCCGTGAGCTCATCCTCGAGCATGTCGAACGCGGCACGGGCCTGGTCTACGTCACGCCGAACCGGCTGCAGCTCGGACTGGACACCCGCACCGAGTACGCCGAGCCCGACCCGCAGTTTCAAACGCTGTTCGAAACCAACACGCTCCCGGACGCCGCTACCGCTATCACCCGCGGTCTGCCGCTGGATGTCATGCCGGTGCAGCTGTTCGACAGTCATGCCGATTTCCAGGAAATCCCCGGCGTATCTCGGCACACGTGGGCTCAGACCGCGCTGTGTATCACCGCAACTGAGCATGGTAACGGGCGCATCGTCGGACTTGATTACTTCGACGAGACGATCGCCTACCGGCAATTCAACTCGCTCAGTCCCTACACAGGTCACCCGGAATCGGTCGCGGGCGTCGGCGAGTCGTTTCCGGTGATGTACGACTACGCGTTCGCGCTGCTCAGTCGCGCCATTACGTGGTCAACCGGCAAAGACGGGCAGTCACGGTTGGAGATCGGCTTTACCGCGCCGCCGACCCACCTGAAGGCGCCGGTCGATGAGGTATTGAGGCGATTCTGCTGGGAAGACAAGACACCCGCTACCGTCATCGCTCGCGATGACCTCGGTGCCGCGAAAGTCACTGTGACCACAACTGCGGCACCGGCCCGCTCGTCTGTTTCGTATGCGATCCGCAACACTCAGGGGAAGGAATTTATTTCGGAGATGACTACGGCACGGAATTGGACGACAGCCGAGTTTCCGCTGCCGACATTGCCGCGCGGCACCTACGTGCTCGACGCCCGGTTGCTCGACACCGTGGGCAATGTGCTCGATTTCGCATCGGCTGCGTTCCGCGTCGAGTCATCACAGTTCGTAACTGCCGTCACGACGGCGAAGGATTCGTACCTGCCGGGCGAGACACTGACCGGTCGTATCGACGTCATGCTTGGAGGCAAGGTATATGTCCGCGCGATCGACACCTGGGGCCGAACCGTCGCCCGCACCGATGTGGAATGGCAGGACGGGCAGGCCAGCGTGGCGATCGCAAATGCCACTTTCGAACTGCCGGTCACCCAACCGCTCTCCCGTCTCTGGGACATCGAAGCGGTCATCGAAGACGAGCACGGCATCGTCGACACGAAACGTACCTGGATCGGTCTGCCGGATTGGACGTTTGACGACTACATGTTCATGCTGATCTTCGCGCCGTCACCGCAGCCAAACGACTGGAAAGGTCAACTATGGGGCAAGGTCATGCGGGAGTACGGGATCAACTCGACCTTTACCTTCCTGATCTACAACAGGCTCAAGCAATACGAGATCAACGCCCGCTCGCATCTGGCAAGCGTCAGCTACGCCGAGCACATGGGCGAGCACTGGACACCGGTGCACGCAAAATGGGACAAGCGCCAGGAGAATCCGGACCTCGACCTCGCCGCGCTCAGTGACATGTGCCGCCAGATCGCCGATTCTAGAGAACCCCTGGATCCGGAACAGTTTCCGCAGAAGCAGGGACACATCGACGCGAACTGGCTGAACAACCGTTTGGCGGCGTACAAGGAGAGTGCCCGCTTCGGAAGCCCGCTGTACGTGCTGACGGGTGAGAACTATCTGCTCGGTGATTTCGACGGCATGGAATGCTCCGGGTTCGGTCCCGTCACGACCGGGAAATTTCAGGCGTGGTGCCGTGATCAGTACGGCAATGACCTGGCGGTGTTGAATGCGGAATGGAACACGTCATTCGAATCCTGGGACGATGTCCGGGGCATTTTGCTGCAGGCCGCGGTCGAGCAGGATCAGATGCCGCGCTGGGTCGACTTCCGCTACTTCATGCGTTCGCACGTCTGGACGCAGTTCTTTATTGACTACACGGATATGATCCGGACGGTGGTGCCCGAGGCGAAGACCGGCCGCGTCGGTCACGACCACTTCGATTTCTCGCGTATGGGCGAGCAAATGACGTCTTCGAAAGTGTACGTCGGCCAGGAAGCAAACAGCGAGTGGCGCCATGCCATGTCGATCGAACTGCTGCAATCGTTTTCGCACGATCAGAGTTTCCTGCTGGCAGCACAGTCGATGATGCGCTGGCACTTCGATTTCGAGACGGAAGTCAATCGCGAACGCTGGCCGTGGATCTGTCTGTTTCTGGGCCTCAACGGGTTCGACTGGGAACGCGGGCTGCTCGCCGAGACGCTCGGCGGTGAGTCATGCATGACACCATGCATGTCAGATCCGCTGCCGTACTTTCTCGATATCGCCGACGAAGTGCGCTTTCTCCAGCGCGGCATCGGCAAACTGACGATCACCGCGGAGCCGTACCGCTCCGACGTTGCCATTCTGTGGTCGCCCTACAACCATTACATCTCGCGGTTGCACCCGTTCCAGGACAACGCTTTTTCGGGGACCTGGTTGTACAACATCAGTGTCATTGGCGGGGCGCCGGCGGATGCCCTGGCGTTGATGAATTCGCTGCGCGTAAGGCCGACGATGATCGGGCCGCAGGACATCGTTGCCGGCGACCTGGAGAAGCGCGGCTTCAAGACGTTGCTGCTGCCGTACAGCAAAGGGATGTCAACTGCCGAGGCGGACGCAGTCCGGGCGTTCGTGGCGAACGGCGGGCTGGTCATTGCCGACAACCATCCCGGATCGTCTACCGAGCACGGCCGCGAGCTCGAGACCGGACGCCTCAACGACCTGTTCCCGGTGACCGACAAAATTCACGTCACGCACCATGGTAACGGTCACGCCGCCTATCTGCCGAATATTATCAACGGTTATATGGGCCGGCATGAGAAGGGTGATCACACCGGCTCCGATGCCATCGAACAGCTGCTGCGCGAATACACCGGCGCGGCGCCGCCTGTCGAGCTGTTCGACGAACACGGGATGGCGCGTCGAGACACGCTGATGCCGGTGTTTCGGAATGGTGCGACGATGCTTGTCGGTCTGTTGCGCTGCGGCGACGGCCACGATTCTGAACGTCAGACCACGACTGTCGTACTGCCCGAGAAAGCGCATGTCTGGGACGTGCGCACCCATGCCTATCGCGGCTATACCAACCGTTTCAAAACACGGCTTGATCTGCGGCCGCAGTACTTCGCCGCGCTGCCGGCTCGCCCCGGCGTCATGTCGCTGTCTACTGAAGGCGATGTGCAGCTCGGTGGGACCGCGAGGATTGCCGGTACGATCGATTTCGAGGGCGATGCGAGCAAAATAAAGCAGGCGATCCACGTGCGCGTGTATTCTCCTGAGGGTGAGGAGTTGGAGTGGTTCCGACAGAATCTGATCATCCGGGGAGAAGGCTTCGAAATCTCGCTGCCGGTCGCGTACTCCGCAACGCCCGGCCGCTATCGAGTTGCTGCCGAGAACGCCATAACCGGTGCGGTCGCAGAATGCACGTTTGATGTAGTGCCATGAACTGTAAGAAAGGGATCAAAACGACAAAAAGGACCCAAGGGACAGTGCGTTTATGGTTGTCCCTCATGTCTCTTATGTCCCTTTCGACCTTTTCAATCCACGCCCAACCGCTCAAGGTCATCTGCGCCACGTACGCCGAGCAATCACCCACGATCGACGGCCGTCTCGACGACGCGTGCTGGCAGGCGACCGAGGCGCGCAGCGACTTTTCCGCGACTGCCGACCCGAATCAGACCGTCCAGCGCGTATCGACCATCCGCGCTGTGTACGACAGTCAGAACCTGTACATCGCCCTCGAATTCGTCTGGGACGACGTTGAGATTCTCAAGCGCGGCGTCCAGGAGATTCTTGACCGGCAGGGTCCGCCGATCGAGGGTGCCTGTGAGTGGGACAACTACACCAACTACTACGGTGCCGAGTTGTTCGTCGACGCATATGCAACCGGACTCAACTATGAGCAGATCCTGATCAACGCCGCCGGTCAATACACCGGTAACTACAAGTCGATGTGGGATCAGTTCCAGGGCAAGCATACCGTCCGCTCGACGATCCACGACAATCGCTGGACAGCGGAACTGGTTTGTCCGGCGCCGGGTCTGAAGGTGACTGATGTCTGGGGCCTGAACGTCATCCGTGATGACGAGGCACCGTATGCCATCTGGCGTCACATCAAAGGCGCGTATGCCCAGCCCAAGTTGTTTGGCAGGATTCTGATGGGCAGCTACCCGGCTTGGTGGGACGCGGTGTTTTCGGAAGGGATGGTATCGCGTCTCGACGATATAGGCAACGCAATCGACGATGAGCCGAAGCTCATGGCCCTGCATGCAATGGTCAAACTGGAGGCTGTCCGACTCGCTGCGGTCGCCGCCGACCATCCGCCGACATCCCGGCAGAATTTCGAGATTCTCTATGGCGCCTATGATGGTTTCAAGAAGAACATGAACCGCCTGGAAGTGGCGTATGAAACACACCAGGCGATGCAGTAGTCGGTTGTCATCGGAATGAAAAAGGGAGGCTATTTTATGCGACAACAATCATGCCTGGGCTTTACCCTGTGTATGCTCTCGATGAGCTCATGTGCGAAAGACGCAACCTCGCTGAATGGGACCTGGAAGCTGATGAGCTATGAGGATTCCGCGAGCGGCAAGATCGAGACGGAGGCGGCCGATGTAAAGAGATCTGTTGTGCTCACGTTCCAGGATGACGGCAAGGACGGAACGATGAAAGGGCACACTGTGAGCAATCGGGTGACTGGCGACTACCGGATTCCGGAGCCCGGGAAACTGGAGGTTTTGAGTTTCGGCGGCACGAAAGTTGGTGAACGCGGCTTGGGCAAGAGATTCTGGAACGCAATTAGTGCGGCCAGTTCGTTTGCATTCGAGGGCGGAGATCTGGTTATCTATTTCAATGACGATACCGAAAAGATGACCTTCGTAAGTGGCGAGTGACGATGAGGCTTCGCCCACATTCTTTCCTGCTCCTGCTTTCCCTTACGGCCGTTTTATCTATTGGTGCGACGACGCCGGATACAGCCTATGTCATCAACGACGAATTCGAGTCGTGGGAGTGGACACCGATCGGCCATTCGCTGCAGAAGCAGGGACGCGATCGTCTGGCTGCCGGCAAGGATCTGGGTTATGACTACCGCGGTCCGTTGTATCGCAAACCCGAGGGCTTCGAGCTGCCGGCCGGGCGGATGGTCGAGGGCGAAGCAGCGTTCAACGGGTTCTCTATGGTGCTCTCGGAAAGCCAGGCCGGACTGCACGGCCGCTACAGCCGCAAGTTCAGAGCCCGTCGCAACTACAGCTATGAGGTCGCCCTGAAAGGCACCGGCACCTTTCATTTCCGCGCCTGGGTTCTGGGCCAGGACCCGGCGAATGGCGAAACGAAGTGGCTGGGCTTTCCGGATCTGATCACTATTAAAGTCAGCGAACAATGGCAGGTTTACACCGGCCCGTTCTCGCTGCCGACGTACGACGAGTCGACCTTCAAGATCGGCGACGTGTCAGCCGCAATCGTCATCGAGAACGACGACAAAGTTTACGTTGACAACTTTCGTGTGCGGGAGAAGACGAAATAACGATGCCCACGGAACACACGGAATCCACGGAACAAGAGATCGCTGTCTTCGGTGTTGTCCCTCCTTCCGTGTGCTCCGTGTGTTCCGTGAGCCCGGGATTTGTGTACGCCGGCATGACGAAGGTGTGGCTCGATTCCCAGGAGGATCGCCAGG
>CAJWLW010000023.1 GCA_913042885.1 uncultured Lentisphaeria bacterium
ACGCCTGGCAGGTGACGATCAGATCGAAGAGCACTTCCTGATCGTCGTTCTCCATTCTTTGATTCAGCCTCGGCGACACTGCCAGGGTCTTTCCGGAGGCGAGAAAAACCACGCCGGCAGGGGCCTCGCGGAATCCGATGTCGACAAATATCTTGTTCCAGTCATTCAGGAGAAGAGCGGTTGTATGCGGCTCCATGGCTACCAGCGCGTCTATTTGCTCATCCTTCATGATCCGGTGGATCCGGGAGAAGTCTAAACCGTCTATTTCAATTCCATCCATCTTATCCAACCATCAATCTGTCATGTTTCGGTTAAAAAAATCGGTTTTCCGGCTCGGGGTAACTCAGCGTTCAACTGGCACGGGCCCTTCCGGGGTGATCCGGATGAGCTGGCACCGTACAAAGGACGGTCGGAACTCGCCCATCGACTCCGGGTACAGGACCAGGACGACATCCGGCTCCACCTCGACCATCGACCCGTTGAAGGAAGCGGGGTAATCGATAATTGTACCCTCGTCCCAGTTTAGGCCACCATCGGTACTGATGTGCACACACACCGCCGGCCCGCGCTTGAGGCTCACGAGATAGCCCGAGCGGGTCGCCACCATCTGAGGGCTGCCGGCACCGGAGAAGGGTGCATAGCAGGCCATCCGCCAGGTCTTGCCGCCGTCGTCACTGTGGGTTTGCCACATGAAAGGTGAATGGAAGGGCCGGGCCAGGGCGACGATTCGTCCTCCGGGAAGCTGGGCCACCGATGTTCCGGCAAAGCCGCCGCACGGGGCGTCGGGCCGGTCGCCGTCGTTCAGCGCGGCGTTGTCCATCGGGACCGGCTCGGACCATGACAGGCCCTGATCGGTGGAGAGTGTGCAATAGGGCTGGGCAACCTCCGCGCCCCAGGTTCCCGATCCCTGATTGGGGATGGTCTTCGCCAGGTCCAGGTACCCGTGGAGAATCACCATCAGCAAGGTGCCGTCATTGAGTGTGGTATGACCGTAGGTCCCATTCCAGGTCCGGTCCTTCAGGATATGCTCATGCCAGTCGCCCAACAGTTTGCAGGCGACCGGTTTCGACCAGGTCTGGCCCTTGTCGGTGGAGTCGCTGTAGGACAATTCGAAATCAATCGGGTCGACGTGCAGCGCGCGAATCTGCCCCGGCCCGACGGCGACCCACCTGCCTGGAATCTCGTCCTTGACAGTCCCGTGTGGCGACCACGTCCGGCCGCCGTCGGGTGACAGGAACAGGCAGAGCGACCGGTTCTCCAACTCGGCAACTGGTGTGCCGTAGGGCGCATCGCTCCCTTTCTTGCAGATCGGTAATGCCAGGAGGATTTCGTCGTCGGACAGCTTGAGCATCTTGCCGCCCTGCGGATCCTGCAGATCGCCCTGGTCGGTGTCGGGCACGGGCAGGAACCACGGCTTGCCGCGGTGGTCTCCTGTCTGCCAGTCCGGCCCGGCCACCGGCGTACCGTCGATCTTCAGGTCGCGCACGATGTACTTGGCAAAACCCGTGAGCCCCGCGCAGCCCGGACCGTAGGTGTCGTCCGCGACGCTCGGTCCCTTGACGCCGTCGACCCACACCTGGATCCGGTTGCCGCGGCGCTCGACCTTGAGTCTGAGCCAGGCATTCCAGTGACACACGACGTTGGGCATCAACTGCATTTTCAAAATACGCAGGTACCCGCTGCCGTCGGCCTTGCAGATGCAGGCCCAGAACCCCCGGCCGCGCCACAGTTGCCCCCAACGCGGGATCTGCACGGCGTAGTAGTGCCCGTTGTCCTGGGCGCCGAGGATGACTCCGAAGTTGCCTTCGGGCCCCATCTGAAAATTGCATTCGATCGTTTCGTCGCTCAGGCACCGGTCGGCGGCGATGGCCATCGTGTGACCCCAGTCCAGGGAAGTGCCGCCGGTGGACACCGCATCCCGGCGCGGCGGGCGGATTTCGCCGAGGTCCGGCAGGAACTGCCAGCGATCGGAGAAGGTGATGGATGCGAGCAGTGAGTCTGTGGCCGTCATCACGCCGGCTTTCAGAATCCAGCTCGCCTGCCCGCTGATCAGCCAGACACCCAGCAAATGTTTACCTGCTGAAAGACGACGAGTGAAGGTATGATCGGTGCTGCTCGGCGGGTGTGCCCCGTTGCCGTTCTCCACCGTATCGCAGACCGATTCACCGTCGATCCACCACTGCATCCAGTAGTCTGAGCCGGCGCCCAGGGTGACCTCAACCTCCTCGCTCACCTCCAGCTCGGCGAAGGCATAGACCTGCTGGCCCACACGACCCGCCAGATCCTGAAAAAAAACGGTCTCGAAGCGGCCGAAATCCTTGCCCAGGTCCAGGGTGTCCCCATCGAAGTCGATGTCTTGCGCCTCGATCGTTTCGTGGCCGATTTCCAGAGTGTCGGGTACCGTTTTCTGGCTCTGCACGACGGCGGTTGCGTTCGGTGCGCCCGCCACTCTTTCACCGGTGGTGTGCAGATGCGCTTCAAGTGGTCCGAACAGACGCCAGCGGGTGGGGAAAATCACCGCCGATGCCTCGACTTCCGGCAGGCGCGTCTCGCTGCCTGTTGTGTCGACGAAATCCCAGAGCTCGTTGCCGATTTTCGTTAGATCCATCTTTAAGCTACCGATTTGTGTATCCGTTTGTTCGACATGTTCCCTCAGCATTCAATGATTGCTGGTGAAACATAACGTGGCCCCTTTTGCATGGGGGGCTTGAGTTTGTCTGCAGTATTCCCTCTGACAGGTGGACAGACCGGTGGGACCTCTTTTTGTTCACACGACAACTCACACCTTTCTTGTCCACCCACCGGGATATCCGTACAGACAGCCTATCAGCCGTCTTGTTCTTCAGGGCGCCCTTGCCTTCGCAGGGCAGGGTGGTGCGGTTGTGGTCGTCCATGGGTCTGTGCATCATGCCGGAAGGGCTTTGCAAAAAGTCGTTTGATTTCGAACAGCGATGAATCATGCCATCACACGCGCCGTGAAGTTTCATTCACTAAGATGCTTGTCGAGGAAGTGCCATCACCTCGTCGGGCCACACCCCGTGTTGCCGGCAATAAAGGTAGAACGGGCGCCTCGTAATTTTACTTGCCGACAATGGCACATCACTTATCAGGCTGTAGGCATTCTCACGAGACACAATTGGTTCCTGGCGGTAGAAGGTGTTTGGCGTACTATACCAATCGCCGATGATATCTCCATAGCCATACAGGGAAACCACGCCGTTGACTCTCGGTACCAGCTCGCCACCGCCCATCAGTGCAAGGTATCCGCCTGCCGAATGACCGATCAGTGCGACCCGGCTGGGGTCCGCACCAAAAAAGCGCGGCCCGTTGTCCCGTTCATCCCTGCGGCAGCGTCATTACTTCGCCGCGGCGAAGGCGCATGGGCGTGCCATCGACAGTCATATTCTTGTCTTCATCGCCAATATTCATCAACAGGCGCGTACGGATACCGTCCCGTTCCCACGCCGTACAGCGAAGGTCCCGGGCTATACCATCCGGAGCAATCGATATCAGACGCGGCAGCGTCGGCACGACATCAAACACGGATGCCGATTCCCACGCCCTCGGACCGGCGGGCTCCACCGCGGAATCTGTCTGCACCCATTCCGGGCCACTGCCGGTCCCGACAACCTGGATGTCGGCGGCCGCAGCCTCGCGTAACACACGGATCGTGTCCGCCGCCAGCACCGTGCAGTCAGGGACGAGAACATGACTGTACGCGGCGCGTCCGAGCGTCATCACGCCGGTACTGATGGCGGCATCGACGAGATCCGTTTCATCCAGAAAATGGACGCCTACCTGATGATCAAGACACTGGCTCAACAACTCGACCAGAGCGTCCCGCAACGGTTGCTCGTGAGACTCCGAGCGCTGCGCCGCGAAACTGCGAATCGGCCACAGGATCGCCACTGGCGCCACCTGGGTCGCCTCACGAATAACCGTCTGCAGTTCGGCGAATTCCTTACCCAATTCCACCATCGCCGGCCAGAAATCGCCGGCCGGCCCCCAATCCGGCGGGGCGTCGTAGAGGCGGTTGCCCTCGACGCTGCTGAAGGCGGCATGCACCACGTGGGTGGTGACACCCATGACCAGTTGCCAACGGAGGATAAAGCCCGCGATCTCCGGGTTGCTCTCCAGCCCGCTGCAGGCAAGCGTCTCGCTCATCACGCCGGGGCGGTTCTTCTGTTGTGCCGCCGAGGTGGCGCTGACCACCCCGATGTTCAGGATCGCGTGACGGTGATCACCGACCGCCGGAATGATCAGGTCGATCCCGGGGATCGTAAAGTACGGGAAACAGGAAAACAGGTTCGTGACACTGACGGCCTGATCCACGGGGTCGTCTTCCGGGCTGATGTGTCCGGTGAGAGCGATACCATGTTCGCGACACCATGCCGATACGGGCTCGAGCCAGGACTCGCGGAAGCGGCGACCGCACCAATCGCGGTAGTCCAGCCGAGTCTTCATGCTGTCAGGGTCGTTGCGTTTGCTGAAGAGTTGCCAAAGTCGCGGCAGCAGATCGTACCCGTATGTGTCGGCGAAATCTTCGGCAAGACCATAGGTCCAGGGCGTTCCACCGAAATACTTCGGCTCGTCGGTGAAGATTGCGGGGATCGTGTTTCCGAACCATTCCCCGACCGATTCCGCATACCGGTCGTGGGTGCGGCGGATGAACTCGTGCGTGACCTCAGGGTTCAAGGTGTCCGGCAACGTGTCCCAGACCGAACCACGACCCGAGGGGCGGGCGACAAAGGCCTGCAACACATAGCCGTCGGGTAGCTCGGGCACACGCAGGGCGAATTCCGGTTTGAATGTCTCGCTGCGGATACAGTCGTAGACCGGCAGCCCCGGATAATAGTGGGAGCTGTTGGCGTCCTCGAATACCTTCCATTCACGACGCACGACACCGACCTTCGCGGTCAGGTCGATCACGCTACCGTCCCTTTCGCGGACGCCGCCGCACCACAACAGCGTGCCGATTGGGAAACAGAACAGCTCACCGGGGGCAATGCCGAGCTCGTCGACGTGCTGCTCGATGGCGCGTGCTTCGCGGCTCGGGTCTTCCGCGGCCAGCACGCCGCCGCAACTGCCGCTCGGATACGGGTCCTCATCGTAAAGCCAGGCCGAAAGCCCCTTGTCGGCGCAGCGTTCGATGATATGTCGAACCGTGTCGAACCAGTCGGAGCCGCCGTACGGGAGCAGTTGCCCGCCGCGGGCATGAATCACCACGGCCGCCACGTCGGCCTCGGCGAAGGCGTCGATAAACCAGTCGAGCCGGCTTAGTTCGCAAGCGTCATTGAGGAACCAGAAGTAGACAAAACCAGGTTTGTGGAAGAGCGTTGACATGGTGGGCGTTCCGGTTTTAGAGGGCATTGCGATGCTTTACTTATCCTACCAGCGATTGAACTGAGCGTCCGGTGCGGCTGCCAGGGCAGCCCGTGCATCGTGCCATGATTGCACCCACGCCGCATGATCGTGCAGCTCGGACTCGGGCGCCTGACGACTGCGGGCCACGAACCCCGGAAACTGCGGGCGTCCCGTCGGCTGACCGGTCGGACTATAGCGCAGGTCGATACTCCAGCGCAGACGGTCGCTGCGGTTGGGCAGTGACGAATGAATAGTCGTGCTGTGAAAAAACAGAACATCGCCCGGCATCATCGGCACCGCGACCTGCTGACCCGGCACCGCTGCTGCCGGCAGCCCGGTGTTCACGCGACTCGATTCGTGGCGCAGCAGCCCCCGTTTGTGACTGCCGGGAATGAACAGCAGACAGCCGTTGTCCTCGTCTACCGGCACCAGCGGCATCCACACGGAAATGATCAGCGAGTCGTCCGCTTCCGGCAAAAGAACGCCCAGGTCCTGATGCCAGTTCGTGGCTGCGGTAAGCGCTGAGCTCGTGCCGTCTGTCAGTCTGTCCTCCGGCAGTTTGAACCGTGAATGCTGTACCGGGTCGCTGAGAATCTCCGGACCGATCACAGTCTCGACCGCATCCAGCAGTCGCGTATTCCGCAGGAGCCCAAAGACCGCGGGTCCGAGATGAACAGATGTGGCCTCGGTCACGTCTTGCTGCGGCAGGCTGATGTCGAGCGCCTGGGCACACTGCCCGTCGGTCTGCGTCATCAACGACGCGATCTGGGTCTGGAATGTGGCCCCCTGATCGGCGTGCTTTTCGTCGACAAGCGTCGCAACGAGCGCCTCGTATTCCGCGATCAGGTCGCCGAGATCCGCAGCGGGTTCCAGCAGGCCGCGGGCCACGACGTAGCCGTCGACGTCTAGTTTTTCAGGATCGAGGATGCGCAACTTGCGATCAGTCATAAGCTGTGTCCTGGGGAATTGGTTTGTTGGGTGGTTGTTGATCGCTGGTCGCGACTCACGACGCGCGTTGTTGTCTTCTGCCGGTGTCTCCGAAACCCGAAACCGAAACCTGAAACCCGAAACCCGAAACCCGAAACGTTGTCCACCTTCAATCTTCGAGACGCACCCGCAGCATGCGTACGCCGGACACCGGCCTGGCGTTCCAGTTTTCGACGTAGTTCTGGACGTCGTATACGACGATGACCGTGCGCGGGCCGTCCGTTTCCAGAGCGAGATAATCGCTCGAATCGCAATGCCGGTCTTCCGGTCCGCCGGGGCGTCGGAGCTGCTGTGCCTCCGGTACGCCCAAAAGTGTCTGGGTCTCCTTTTCGAAGGCGGTGAGATCAAGCATCCCCTGCCATTGCGTCCCGGTGCCCGTCGGATCGAAAATGAGATGTTTGCCGGGCCGGCCATAGGACATTACCAGGGTGCCGTCCTCGAGCACTTTTGCGCGCGGCCAGACGCTGGCGGGTAAATGTTCGGAATCGATCAGCCGCATCGGCTCCGGCGTCGTCCACGTGCGGCCATCGTCGCTGGACCACATCTGATGCAGCACCGCCTTGACGGGATCCCTGGTGATACCCTCGACCCGCATAGCGGCGTAGAGGCGTCCGTCGCGCAAGCGCACGAGGGTCGCTTCGTTGGGACTGGCCGCCATGGCGTCGCCGTTCGCGGCAATCCCGGTCTCTGTCCACGTCCTGCCGTTGTCTGCCGATGTAATCATGAAGATGGAATCGTGGCCGCCGATGCTGTCCTTATGGTGCCCGTAGCCGAGCGCCAGAATACGGCCGTCGTCAAGCGTAATGCCGGTGCCGACGGCGAGGCCGGCAAGGAGAATTTCGTCGCTGGTCATGTCGTCGCGGCCATGCAGCGTGTTCCAGATCGGCCACCAGGGATGCGTCGGATACCCGGAGGACAGCGCCGCGAGCGGCGTGCGCTTTATCGACGGCAGGTGCATGCGCACGAAGTCAATTTGCGGCTCGTCACCGAGGCGTCCCGGCTGGCTCCAGGCACCCCAGAAGACCGCGTCCTCGGGGGCGTTTGGATCGCTGATACCGACAGCGTCGAGCTCGAACAGTTCGTCGGCGGCGAGGCTGTGCGAGAAGGCGTGCCGCGGGACATTCGATTCCGGCTCGCTCCAGGTCCGGCCGTTGTCCGTCGAGCGGATGTGCAGGCTCGGCGCAAACGCGGCATCGTTCCCCCATGCCAGCCACAGCAGCAGGCTGTTGTCCGTGTGCCGCAGGAGCTGCGGAAACCAGCGCTCGCCAAAGCGTACGCTGTGGATGGTGACGGGCCGGTGTTCCGGAACAAGCTTCATGGTCAGAATACCAGGTTACCAGTACACGTCGTGGCCGCCGAGGCCGGCACACTCGTGATAGTCGAAAGGGCCTTCACTGTTCAGATCCAAATCGGCGTTGGTGCGCCACTTGACGTGGCCGTCGAGGTAGAGCGTATTGCCGCCGTAGATATCACCGGGCAGGCTGTCACCATCGCTGTGAGGCGCAACACTGGGTTGGAAGTACGGGCTGGTGCCGGCTGACGTCCAATTGCCGGCGACACGGATATTCTTGTCGGCGCCAAGCACCATCCCCGACGCGTCGGACTCCGCTATCCCCCGGGGCGAATTTGTCACATTTTCCGGCTCGTTACAGCCCGCCTCGAGGTCGTGGAGATTTGCCAGATAAAGATGCTCGATGATATAGTGATCGCCCTTGGGGTCCCCCTCCCACCACCAGGTGTGAAAGCCGAACGCATGCCAGCTCCAGGTCGTGAACAGAGCGGCGGTGTCCCCCGGATTCGTCGCGATTTCCCCGTCTGGCCGGTAGGGCCTGAGGTTCGGACAACCCATCTCTTCGAAATCGTAGCTGTAATCGTCTCTGAGCATCAGGTAGGTCGGCTCTGAGAGGCGATCGACGTAGGCCGGATCGGCACCGCCCCAGACGTCATCCCACTGATCGAAGAAAGCGGTGTCGTTATTCGCCGCGTAGGCACACGCCGCGACGCCGAACTGGCGCAGATTGCTCATACACACAACCTGGCGGGCTTTCTCCTTGGCGCGGGACAGTGCCGGCAGGAGCATCGATACGAGGATGGCGATGACGGTGATGACCACCAGCAATTCTATCAGTGTGAAACGCTGGGGAATTGCTGTCCCCGGCCTGCGCCGCAATTCTATCAGCGTGAAACGGTGTCTGGTCTGTACCATGGCCGTCCCCTGCGTGTCAGCCTCATGATCGATATATATTTTCTGATACATTATACAACGGTGCCAAGTGTCTGCCTGCAGACTGTTTTTTTCAAGATCAACGTGTCAATCGGTTTTACGGATTGAGTTTGGCGTCGATGGCAGCCTGGATTCCGGCGCCGATATCGCAAGCCGGCTCGCTCTTCGTGTGGGAGGTCAAGTGCCTCTTTTTCCACTTCCACGACGAAGAGTGGGGTAAAGAGAGAGCCGGCGTTTTACGGGAGTTCGAGCGATGCGGCTACCGCGGCAATGTCGACGTCCTGCCGGCGGCGTTCAATAAAGTAGCTCACCTGCTTGTAGCCGGTTGCCGTGAGCAACTCGAGCGCTTCGCCGAACCGATCACCAACGCGTACCGGCTGATGCGAGTCGGAGGATACGACGACCGGGATGTCGCGTTGCTGCATCTCTGCCAGCATTTCCGGGCTGGGGTTCATTTCCGGTATTGTCTTGTAGTATCCCGATGTATTCAACTCCATCGCCACCCCGGTCGCTGCTATGCGATCGAGACACGGCCGGATATGCTGCATGGCAGCCCTCACATCCCACTGCTGTGGGATTACGTTCTTGACCAGGTCCGGATGGGAGATGCAGTCAAACTCGCCGGTCTCCGCCGCCATGGCCAGGTGCTCGAAGTAATGTTCCTGGATCACCACGTGGCTGTCACCGGCAAAACGCTCGGAGTACTCGGACATCTGTGGGTGCACCGAGCCGAGAACGTATTGGAATTCCGCCATACTGTGCAACTCGTGGAGCCACGGTTCCATGCCGGGTACATAATCGCTCTCAATTCCCAGACGCACGTCAAGGCGGTCGGCCCATGCCTCGGCGGCGTCATGCACGATCGCCACGTATTCATCCAATTCCGAAATCTCCATGCGAACGCCGGCACTGTAGCCACTGGGAATTGGATTGTGGCAGGTGAAAACGATTCCCTTCAGGCCTGCGGCGTGGCCATATTCGGCATACTCCCCGGGTTCACCGTCGGCGTGCTTGCACAGCGGTGTGTGCATATGTGAATCGTAATAGATCGGTTCCGGCATGATACCCCCCTGGTTCGCTGACTTGCAGCTTTGTTCATTCAATCTTTTAACGGCAGCGGTCCGTCCGGGGTGATCCGGATCAACTGTGCCCGTGCGAATGACCGCCGGACTTCACCCATGGACTCGGGGTAGACAACCAGCACGACATCCGGTTCGACCTCGAGGATCTGGCCGTTGAACGAGGCATGGTAATCGATGATCGTGCCCTGGTCCCAGTTCATGCCGCCGTCCGTGCTGATATGCAGAGACAAGGCCGGGCCGCGCTTGACACTGACGAGATAACCGGACTGCGTGCATAACAGTTGCGGTCCGCCGGCGCCGGAGAAGGGTTCGTAGGTCACGACTCGCCAGGTCCGGCCGCCGTCGTCGCTGTGGGTGCGCCACATGTAGGGCGCCGCGAATGGCCGGGCGTGTGCCACGATACGACCGCTCGGCAGCTCGGCAAAACAGGTCTCCGAAAAGCCGCCGTGCGGTCCGTTCGGGCTGTCACCGTCGTTGACCGCGGCATTGTCCATCGGCACCGGCTCCGCCCAGGTCATGCCGTCGTCTTCGGAGCGGCTGACGTACGGTTGCGCACACTCCGAGCCCCAGGTGCCCTGGCCGCGGTTGGGAATAATCTCCTGCAGTTGTCGGTAGCCGTGCAGGATGAGCATCAGCAGTGTGCCGTCCTTCAGGCGAGTACCGCCGTAGATGTGATTCCAGCAGCCTTCCCGAAAGATGTCGCGGTTCCAGTCGCCGAGAAGTTCGCAGGGCGCCGGTGCGGACCAGGTTCTGCACTTGTCGTCACTGTCCTGCCAGGTGAGCAATGCACCGTCATCCGATCCGGGCATCTGCTCACCGCCCGTCCACGCGTCGCTCAGGGTGAACGCCCGCACGATCCCCGGGCGCGGCACGAACCAGCGCAAGCCCCACGGCATTGCCCGCGGGTTGCCCGGCCCGAGCGACAGCTCGGCATGGCGTTGCCAACTGCGCCCGGCATCCTTAGAGGTCATCAGGCTGACACGCGGCGGTGCGGGGTTGTTCGAAGGGCGTTGATCGTCGAGCACCATCAGGATTTCGTCGTCCGACAGATGTAACAGTTCTCCGGACCCCTGCAGCACGTGGGTATCGTCAGTTGGTACCGGCAGGAACCATGGCTGGCCGCGATGGTCGCCAGCTTGCCATTCCGGACGATCTACAGCTTCGCCGTCGATCCGCAAATGGCGTACCGTGTAACGGGTGAAGCCGGTGATGCCGACGCGCCCCGGCCCGTACGTGTCGTCGACAACGGACGGTCCCTTGGTGCCGTCGATCCAGGTCTGGATGCAGTTGCCACGGCGTTCCACCTTGAGGTGGATCCAGGTGTTCCATTGGCAGACGACGTACGGAACGAGCTGCATCTGCAGGTTGCGCAGATGGCCGCTGCCGTCGGCCATGCAGATACCGGCCCAAAAGGCGCGCGCCCGCCACAGCTGCCCCCAGCGCGGGATCTGCACGGTGTAATAGTGTCCGTTGTCCTGCGCCCCGAGAATGATCCCGAAATTCGCCTCACCGGTCATCTTGAATTCGCATTCGATCGTTTCCTCGGCCAGGCACCGGTCGGTGTTGATCGCCATCGTGTGGCCCCAGTCGAGCGAGGTCTGGCCGAGCGAATCGCGTGAGTACGGCGGCCGGATCTCGTCGAAGTCGGGGAGGAACTGCCAGCGATCGGACACCGTGATCCGCGACAGCGCTTCCTCGCGCGGGGTGAGCACGCCGGTCTCGAGTACCCAGCTGGTCTGGCCGCTGATCAACCGCACGGCCAGCAGGTGTTTTCCTGCCGCCATCGTGCACCGGAAAGAATGATCGGTGTGTGTTGGCGGGTGCATCTTGTTGCCGCCGTCGAGCGTGTCGTAGACCGGCTGTCCGTCGATCCACCATTGCATCCAGAAATCCGATCCGGCACCGAATGGCACGACCGTTTCTTCATCGAGCTCAAGCTCGGCGAAGACATAAGCCTGCCTGCCGACGCGTGCCGCGAGATCGCCGAACGCGTCGAAAAACACGGTGGAGTAGGCCTCGCAAAACCGGTTCAGATCGAGGCTGTTCCCGTCGAGCTCGACGTCTTGGCCGCTCAAGGTCTCGCCGTCGATCGTCAAGGTCTCCGGCAAGGCCCGGAGCGCGGTGACAACATCCGGGACATCCCGGCCGGTGATGATCTGCAGCGGCGCGACTTTGCTCTTGTCCGGCAACGGGCCGAAGACTCGCCAGGTGGTTGGAAACCTGATGTCCGCGGCTGGATCATCTGCCGGCGGCAGAGCAATCTGCTCGCCATCCGCATCGACAAAATCCCACTGTTCATTTCCGATTTTTGTCAGCATGTCATCTACTTCCCATTAAAATTAAATTCCGCGATTAGCGGAGCGTGGTCGGAACTGTCAAAGGTGAATGGCGAGCCGTCAACTTCACAGGAATCCAGACAGCTCAGCAGTTTATGGTTTACAAAAATATAATCAACCCGGATACCATTCGGCAGGAATCGGCCTTTCAAGTCGGCGGCCGGAAATTGTTGCAGCATTTCAGGGTATCGTCCCCGTAATTCCTCAATACTATGGTGTTGCGAATAGCCTTTGGCTGAATGCAGTTGTCGGTAGCTGTCGGTAAACCCGTTCATTTTAAGGAAGTCTGTGGCGGCGACCCATTCATCGTTGGAGACCATTCCTGCCAACCCGGATAAAGTGGACAGGTACCTGACCTGCCATTCTTCGCCACATTCACCTGCAGAGCGTGAATTGAAGTCACCGCAGATGCAGATGTACTGATTGCTGTCCGTGCAGTAGGCAGACAACAGTTCGTCCAGTATGTCACGTCGTTTCTGATCTTCCGTGAGTTCCCATGGGAGATGAACATTGAGGACGATAAGTTCCGCATCCCCAAGGGGAACCTTGAAGTAGATACCGCCCGGCTTGAAAAAGTCCAGGATTTTACATTCAGAAACCGGGTATTTCGAACATACAGATGGGGCATACGCGCCATCGATATTCTTGGAGAACACAAAATTGTTCTCCTTGATTATTTCCTCCCAGAAATCGCCGTAAGCACCTTCCTGCAGGCACAGGATGTCCGGGTTGTGCCCGGCAATGACTTGTTGAATATCTTTCTGCCGATAGCCGGCTTCCTTTTCACCGTTGGTCAAAATGTTAAATGTCATTAATTTCATCTGCAACGTCCGCGATGCCCGTGTCTTGCCAGCCGGTTTCATTCTTGTATCGACGGCAGTGCTCGCGTAACATATTGTTGCGTAGCAGTCATTCAACATTCAACAATCATTGTCGGCGCCGGCGTCCCTGGGCATTGTCGAAGGGGCGGACGAGTCGAAACACGAGCATACGTTTGCAATGGATCAGGAGCTTCCCTTTCGTGTCGGACTGAGCGACGAGGACGTCCATGAAAAGATCACGAGTGCCCAGGCTGCTCGCCAGGCACTGGAAGGTACGCCCAGGACCGAGCTGGTTCAATTTTCCCGAGGTTTTCTACCGATCACGCCCGAGGTGCTGAACGACGTCGATGCGATGATCCTGGGTGGTTCGTCGTACGTTGGCTGCGAGGACCTGGCCGGTGCCCGGCGATGTGCGGCGCTGATACGCTTCGGTGCGGGGTTTGATCGCGTCGACCTGGATGCCTGTACGGCGGCCGACATCATGGTCGCCACGGTCCCGACGGCTTTGCGCCGCCCGATGGCGACGGCGGCGTTGACACACATCCTGGCCCTGGCCACCAGGCTGTTCGCCAGATCCAGGCTCGTCTACAACGGCCGCTGGTCCGAGGGCTATCACACGGCCAACCTGGGCGGTGGGTTGACCGGCAAGACGATCGGCTTCGTGGGATTCGGTAACATCGGCCGGGATCTCTACACGTTGGTCCGACCTTTTCAGATGCGACACCTTGTCTTCGATCCCCATCTCGATGATTCGGCCGCGGATGGTTATGACATTGAGCGACTGGATCTGACGGCGCTGCTGGAACAGGCGGATTTCGTGGTGATACTTTGCCCCCTAACCGATGAGACACGGCATCTCATCGGGGAAAAGGAGCTGGGCCTGATGAAAGCCACGGCCTATCTGGTCAACGTTGCCAGGGGCGCGATTATTGATCAAGCAGCGCTGGCCCGGGCCCTGGCGGAAAAGCGGATTCGTGGGGCCGGCCTGGACGCCTTCGATGCCGAACCCATCGCTCCGGACGATCCCCTGCTGGCGTTGGACAACGTCGTTCTCACCCCGCATGCCCTGGGACACACGGTCGAGATGGTGAACCAGTGCAGCGAGATGTGTGTGGCGGGTATTTTGGCCGTTGTTCGGGGCCAGGCGCCCGATAACGTCATCAACCGTGCCGTGCTGGACCGCCCAAAACTGAAAGCAAAGCTGGAGGCGTTTCGACAACGCTTTGAGTCTGTGTGACGCGTGAGGGCGCCAGCTCGGCATCGCTCACACCGCAGTTGTCCGGGAGATGCGCCTCGATCGCGGCGTTGGACACAGATCTCCCAACACGACGTAGCCATGTGTCCGAAGATGTTCGCGTGCAGTTCCTGAGTCAAAAGTGTTTATTTCATCGAACCGTGATAATTCGAGTTTGATAATCCCATTCGGGCAAGTGTACGTTACGTTTGAGCGTGCGTGTGGTGCAGACGATCGACAAAGGAACGGTCAGGGGACACAATGATCGAGCTCGATATCGAACAATTCATGACGGACGGATACCTCATCCACCGCGGTGCTATTTCGCCGGAAGAACTCGAACCGTTGCGAGAGAGTGCCGAAACAGCGGTCCGCCGCTGCTTTCCGGAGGGTATTCCCGAGGGAATGTTTCAACCCTTGGTCAGGAACTTCAACGAGGTCATCGATGAGGAGACGGCGAACCTGATCGAGATGTTCATGCACGAGGCCACGTTTGGCGTTGCCAGTCGCCTGATGCCCGATGCCAAAGCAGTTGCCCCCGCCGGCATGTTCCTGATGTGTAACCCGGTGCAGGAGCACGGCCCCTGGTTCTGGCATCGTGACATCAATCCCGAGACCAAAGGCCCGCTCGTTGGACTACAGCAGGATATGTTGGCTAATGGCCCGGTTTACCTGCACTTCAACATCGCGCTTTATGACGACGACGTTTACTGGGTCGTGCCCGGCAGCCATCGGCGGGTCAACACCGACGAGGAGAATCGTCAACTTCTGGCGGTTCCACATGCTTACGCACACGGGCAGCAGCCACAAGGAGAGAAGCGCCACGAGCCTTTGCCCAACAGCATCAGTTCCGATCTCAAGGCTGGCGACCTGATTGTCAACCACCTCGAGCTCCTGCACTGGGCCAGCGACTACGGGACGAAGCTGCGGCGGACCTTTCACATCGGTTACCGCTCGCTCGGTGGCCCGAGTTTTTTCTATGAAGGCTACAATCCGAAACCGGCGTTTGGGAAGTACCTGTCGCCGGCGTCGCAGGCGGTACTGGCGCAATGTGACGAGTTGTACGACGAAGAGCTTGACCGGATCGAGGCGGTTCTGCGCGCCGTGCTGGCCCGGGACTCGGCAGCTTTAGCCTCGGCGCTGGCCAAGCTGCACCCTGGCGAGACAGGCAGATTTATGGCACTGATCCACGTTTGTAAGGACGCCCAGCAAATGCACCAGGGCGTCAACGCGCAGCTCGCTGAGCGGTTTACTGCGGATGACATCGAAACGCTGTGGCAGAGCTTCGAGCCGCTCGACGAAGCACTCCAAAGCGATGTGCCGGACGACACGCCCGCCTTTCAGGTGAGGGAACCCAGCGGCTATCGGCTGAATGAGATGCCGGACTACGGCATGGAGGATTTCGTTGCGAGCTGGGAACAGCCGCAGACCATATAGACAAGGATGGCTTATTGGTCATAGTGCGGACTGTGCTTCGAAGTGAAAATCGAACGTTGAAACGATTGCGATTGCGGCACAGGCACCGCATCAGGAAACCCCCATATCATATCCCCGACCATGGAGCAGCCACCTGAAAACACCCGGACCTATGAGGCTGAGCAGTTGCGGTCGTTTGTTCGAATATCTTGACGAAACAAAGGCAGATGCGATGGTAGCGTTCGATGTTTCAGCGATTGCTGATTTTTCCGATAACGATTTCCACGGTGTGGTCCGTTAGCCAAGGAACAATTTCAACTGGGTAATCTGTGAAAATTTCCGCCCCCGAACTGATTGAGCTTGCCAAAAAGATCCTCGTTGCTGCCGGCGCAGCGCCGGCGGACGCCGGACTCGTCGCGGCGAACCTGGTGGAATCGAACCTCGTCGGGCACGACTCCCACGGCGTCATGCGGATTCCGCGATACGTCAAGGCGATTGGCTCCGGCGACATCGATGTCACGACGCGGCCGACGACTGTCAAGGACGGGACCGTCACCACAGTGATCGATGCCGGTTGGGGTTTCGGCCAGGTCGCTGCAATCACGGCGATGGAACGGACTATCGAAAAGGCGCTGGCGCACGGGGTTGCCTGCGCCAGCGTTTTCAACTGCAACGATGTCGGCCGCCTCGGCGCCTATACGATCGGTGCGGTCGAGCACAACTGCATCGGCATTCTGACCAACAACGACGGCGGCTCGAACCCGTACGTGGCGCCGTGGGGCGGTGCCCAGGCGGTGCTCAGCACCAACCCGCTGTCGATCTCCGCCCCGGCCGGTGAGCATCCGCCGATTTGCGTCGACATGTCGACCAGTGTCACTGCCGGCAGTCAGGTGCAGCTGGCGATCCAGCGTGAGGAACAGTTGCCGGAGGGCTGTCTGATCGATGCCGAGGGCCGGCCGACAACCGATCCCAAGGTGCTGTTCACCGATCCCAAGGGGGCCTTGTTGCCGCTCGGTTCGCCGGTGGCCGGGCACAAGGGTTTTGCGCTCAGCCTTGGCATCGACATCCTCGGCGGCGCCCTCAGCGGCGCCGGCTGCAGCGGTTCGGCCGGTCGCGATGCCCAGGGCCTGTTCGCGCAGGTCATCGATATTTCTGCATTCACCAGCAACGATGCGTACATCGCCCAGGTGACCGGTCTGATCGAGAGACTCAAGGCGACACCGGTTGCAGAGTGTGCCAAAGAGATTCGTATCCCCGGCGAGCACAGTGCTGCAACAAAGTCGGAACGCCTGACTGGCGGCATCTACATCGAAGATGCGACCTGGCAGGGAATCATCGACGTTGGTGGCGAGCTCGGCGTCGCCTAACGCGCAGACCGGTACGTCGCAAATGACCAGCGCAGAGGCCCGTAGTCCTATCGTTGGCGGTCGTCGAGCAGCAGTTGGTGTTGCCCCGAGCTTCGCGCCTACCGTAATCGCTGCGGCTTGCGGGCGAGCGCCATTTGCGGTTCGAAGACGATCAGCTTGGCGCCGCGCACTTCGAGGATCGGCAGGGATGCCAGCAGATTGATGAGCGCGTACTGCGTCGGATTCTTCTCGAAACTCGACTCGAAGAACTGCAGCTCGCCGTCGCCCTCCCAGGCCGCCGGACATTCGGCGGTGCATGGGTACGTGCAGACGTATGACACGTCGGCTCCGTCATTCTCGACACTCGGGAAGTGCTTGAGGTTCATCCAGATCGCGTCGTGCTTGGCTTGTTCGATCTCCCTGCGCTGGTCGGCGGACATCTCGGTGAGCCCGGTCGCGGACACTTCGAGAATCGGATAGCCGAAATGCGTCACGTCGGCGCGGCAGGTGTCGCCATGCCGCATCAGGTTGGGAATGTCCGCATACACCTTCGGCACGCCGCTGTGGTCGCGGCCGCCGAGAATCGGCTCGGTCATGTTTTCCCACATGATCGTGCAAAAGGTGCCGTGCACATCCTTGTCTACCTCACCGTCGAACACGCAATGCGCGTCCACGCCGACGAGGTTGTACGCCTTGCCGGCCAGCCAGTCGACGTCCTCGCATTGGCAGACAGCGACAGAAATCAGTGCCTCCTCGTCAAGCCGAAACGGTTCCGGCAGGAGTTTCGCCGCCGCCTCCGGCTCGGTCAGGAACGTTACTGCCAGGGCGGTGACACGGCCGTAGCGCATGCCGCCGTTCTCCCACGGCCGCGGATCGCGAAAAATGCTGGCGGTGGGCATCGTGTAGGGGTGGCCAGGTTCGAATGTATACATGAGCGACTCCGGTTGGTTGATAAGTGTTTCTTCTGTCACTTTACGGCTGTTTCGCGGCATGCCAAGTTAGACAGGGCAGTACGGATTACCTGACACTGCAGACTGAATAGCAAACGCTGAATTCACACTTCCGTCGACGGGATACCGCAGGAAATGATATAAGCACGACGCGGCTGGCTCGAGCGATTCGGTGTCGTGTAGTGCAGGGTTTTGCCGTAATGGATGGTGGCGCCGCCGGCTGGAACAGGGCAGGGCACGGCCGTTGCCGGGTCGAAGCTGGCGGCATCCGCGTGCCAGGCGTCGCTCGCGTCCTGTTTGGCGTGTGGAATGATGTCCGGGACGTCGCGCCTGGAGACGAACTGCATGCAGCCGTTCTCGGCATTGACGTCCTGCAGCGGAATCCACACACTGACGCGGCGATACTCTGCTTTCGGATCCCAATACCACTGGTCCTGATGCCAGGGCGTTGCTGCCGGACTGCCCGCCGGTTTGGAGATAGCGTGATCCGTGCGGAATTCGCATTCGGAGCCGAGCAGTTGTTCCGCGACGGCGATTGCATTGGCGCGCATCAACGAGTTTGCGAACGCCCCGACATTCTTCGACATCTCGTGCATCTGAACGACCAGCCCATCGTCCTGGTCACCGCCATCGGCCAGGTCGCGGGGTGTGAATTCGGTCTTTTCCCGCCAGCCTTCGAAGGTGTCGTCGAAGATCGGCCGCAGTTGTTCGACTTCCGCCGGCGTCGTGATACGGTCGAGCGCCAGGAAGCCGTGTGCGTGAAAGCTTGTGATCTGGTCCGGTGTCAGTTCGATGTCACTCGCAGGCATGCAGCGTCCTCTTGGTAGTTTCGGAAATGCCGGTGTTAGGAACGGTATTGAGCGATTCTGTATGTTCGATGTACTGGAATCCGTCTCCCGCCCTTGTTGAACGCGGATAGTTCCTCTGGGCGGCGGCTTGTCCTCAATCGTAATACGGCACCGGGCTGAAGCTGAACGCCGCGGGTGTTGTATTCGGGAAGTCGGACGCTGCCAGGAACTGGAGCATGAGCTGAATGTCTTCTTCCACCAGCACCCGGTTGATGCCGTAGCCGAGCCGGTCGGTCAGTCGGATCTGTTCGTGGCGTGCTTCGATTTCCTCGAGCATCAGCTTTCGCAGCAACTCCGCATCCTTTGTACTGTATGCTTCGAGCGCCCAGACCGAACGTCCGAGCGAGGCGATCAGGCTGGCGTACAGGCGCAGGTTAAGTGCTTGTTCGCTCAGGAAATCAGCGCCGGCAGACTGCCCTTCCTGTTGGCAGAGGGCGCCCGCCTGTTCCGATTCGTCGGCCAGTTTGATGAACGTATCACGGTCGTCGAGTTGTGCCTGGCCATGGATACTGCCGAGCCTGCCGTCAATCCAGATGCGGATGTGTTTCTGGAAATAATTGTCGCGCGGGCGTTCGTCGAGATCGAGAAAGCTCGGGATCAGCGGCAGATACAAATGCCCACGCGCACCCTGCCGGCCGATGCCGGCATTGAGTCGCTGGAACCAGGTGAAGTACGCCTGGTCGTCGACGGCCTGCTCTATCTTACCCCAGACATCCAGGAGTGCGTTGGTCAGTTGCGGCAATTCCGGTTGGGCGCCGATTGCCTTCGCCGCAACTCTCTGCAGCAGCTCTTCGCGTGTTGCCTGCGGATCGTCGAGGTAGGCGCGCACCGCCATCATGTTGGCGTTGCGAGTGACCGGCGGGTAGTCGCCCCAGAAATCCATGATCCCGCTGAAGTCGTCAGCAGCCAGTTTGTGCAGCACGTTGATTGTCTTGCCGGGGAGTGCAAAGGCGTGGCACGGATCGTAGACCTCGGACTGACAGAACTCGTGCAGGGCCAGGATCGGCCGGCCTTCTTCGCGCGCCATGCCGGCGTTCTCGGTGGTGAGCCAGCCCATGCGATCGATAGACATCCATGGCTGTGCGGTCTCCAGGCGACCGGTGCGTCGCTGTTCGTCGACCAGATCGGGGAACGGCAGAATCACACCGCAGGCACGGTGCGATTTTCGAATGATCCAGTCGCGCACAGCAATCTCCGGGTTCCAGACGATGACGTAGATCGGCAACTCCGGCCGCGCTTCGAGGACAGTCTCGACCGCCTCGTTCAAGAACCTGATGTAGACCGACCACGGTCCGCCCGGCGCGCTGCCGCAGCGTGGGCAGGACTCGTCGCAGCATTCCGGGTTGTGATCGCCGGGAAAGAACACCAGGCCATCGAGCTCGGGAAAATCACGGCAGAGGTTGGCGTATAATTCGCGGTAGTACGCCTGTACGGTGGGCTGACTGAGGCACAACGGGCGATTGCCGCGCCAGCTGCAGCCCTCCGGATCGCGCTGCCCGAACAGATCGGGCTGGCGTTGCAGCAGTTCGCGCATCTCCAGCTTGATGCGACGGTCCACGGTCTGCGAATTGTTGGCGTACGCCGTTCCGTAGGACTCGTCGGGCCCGGGAATGCCCCAGACTATCAGCCAGCAGTCGAGGCCGAGCGAACGCGTCAGCGTCATGCGTTCGCGGATGAGCTTTTCGTTGGACCGGCGGCCTTGCGGCATCAGGTCGGGAATGACCGTGGACTCGACGAACATTTCGGGCGACAGCCCGTCCGGGCCCATGCCACTGCCGCCGCCGACAAAGATGCCGTTGAAGCCACCGCCCTTGAGGTGCTCCAGACCCTCGCGCGTAAACGGCGTGGAGCTGCGAAACCCCCATTTCTCCCAGCTTGTGAGGCGGATGTTCAGTGGTGTTGCAGGCTCAGATTGCATGGCCGTTGCGGATGTGATCCTGAAGTTGGTCTCGGGTGCCTCTTATGTCACCTTAATCGGAGCAAGGGACAAAAGGGACGGGCGACTGTTTCCTGACAACTGAATGCCCTCCAAGGCAACACCATGAAACTGGGCATGTTCAGATCGTTTTCCGTACCTTCGCGGCATCGTGGAACAGCACGTCGCGCACGGCGGTGGTGGCTTTCTCGTGAAATGCCGTGACGGCTGGATCGAAATCCTTTTCGGGACGCGGTGTGTGAGTGAAATGGCCGTGCTTGTCTTCACCTCTTACCAGCGCGGCGCTGTCCCAGTCACCGATGATCTGCCGGGTTTGTGTCGGCATGTAATGGAACGACAGGCCGATGCGCCGGTCGTTTGAACGATTCGGCGCGGATGCGTGGGCCAGACGGCCGTTGTGCAGCGATGCTTCGCCCGACTGCAACGGCATCGCGACGGTTTTCGATTCATCGACTTCGACGGAGATTTCCTGGCCGCGGGTCAGCAGGTTGTCGTCGCGGTATTCATCCTGGTGCGGCATCAATTCGTCCAGGTGACTACCCGGCAGCACGCTCATGCAACCGCTCTCCAGCGTAGCTGGTGACAGGGCGATCCATACGGTGATCAGATCATTCGTATCCAGCCCCCAGTATCGCAGATCCTGATGCCAGGACACATAGACCGGGCTCTGTGCTTCCTTGACCCAGAACAGTGAGTTCCAACACAGGATGTCCGGCCCGATCAAATCCTCCACCGCATCCAGGATCGTGTCCTGACGCATGAGGTCGTCGACCCATTTGAAGAGTAGATGTGATTTGCTGCGCGTTGCACCCGAAATCGGCGCGCCTTGTGCCGCCTCGAACGCTTCCAGATTGGCGCGGCACTCGGCGGTCCCGGAGTCATCAATTACTTTGAGCGGAAAGTAGTAACCTTGCTCGCGATATTGTTTGACGGCATCTTCAGTCAGTGATTTCGGCATGTCATTCTCCGGAACTTTGGATGGATGATCAGAATATCTGTCAGTGTCGGGGTCGATTGCAATTTAAGGGTGTTTACTCGGATAATAAAGCGTCAGAGTGTTTGCGCACATAGTCGATGATGTCATCGCTTTCGTACATCTCCACGTTCCGGTCCGGGTCGACGAGGTACGGCACCTGTGCTTTGCCGCCGCGCCCCTTCAGTTCCAGGGCGATCGGCGTTTCGGAGCGGACGATTACCGGCCGCAGGACGTAGGGGATCTGCATCTCCTCCATGGCGTTGCGGACCTTTACACAGTAGGGGCAGTGTTCAGAGAGATAGAGTTCAATCATTTTTTTCTCCAGCCGGTCAGTCGGTTTATGGTGTGGGTCGCTTTTGTTTGAGCCGCCGCGCCAGGAATCGATCCAGCTCGTTGGCGAAGGCGTGGCAGTCTTTCTGGTTCAGCGGCGGCGGGCCGCCGGTCTCGATGCCGTCGTTGTTGCGCAGGTCGGTCATCAGGTCGCGCATGGCCAGGCGCTGGCCGATATTGCGCTCTGTAAACAGATCGCCGCGCGGGCTGAGGCCCTGTGCCCCCTTGTCGACGATGGCCGCGGCCAATGGAATGTCCGCGGTGATGACCAGGTCTCCGGCGTTGACCAGGTCAACAATTTTTTCGTCGGCCACGTCGGGGCCGGCCGCCACCTGGATCATGTCGAAGAGCTCCGACTCCGGCAGCTGCATGTACTGGTTGGCGATGAAGGTCACCGGTACCTTGGTCCGGGTCGCAGCCCGAAAGAGCAGGTCTTTGATGTCGCGGGGAACGGCATCGGCATCGACATAAATCCGCATCGGCGGCATGTCGTCTGTCTGCTCGTCTGGCATGGGCGATGGTTCTCGTTTGCAAGGTGAACTCTGGACAACAAAGGTACACCCTCCGTCCGGCATGGGAAGTGAAGTTTGACGGGGTTCCCGCGCCATTGTATGGTGGGGCGGATGGCCGCCATGATTAACCGAGATGTCGATAGCCGATGAAGATCTACTTTGCTGGTGCGATCAGGGGTGGACGCGAGTACGCGACAACCTATCACGCCCTGATTGCGTACATCGAGACCCTTGCAGAAGTGCTGACAGAGCACATTGGCGATCGTCACCTGTCGGCTCATGGCGAGACGAGCCTGACCGATACCGACATCTACAGTCGGGACATGGAATGGGTCACTGCCAGCGACGCGATGATCGCCGAGGTAACCGCCCCGTCTCTGGGCGTCGGCTACGAGATCGGCAGAGCGGTGGCTGCGGGCACGCCCGTGCTGTGCCTCTTTAATAGCAACAGTGACGGCCGGTTGTCGGCGATGATCTCCGGCAATCCCGAAGTGAAAGTGGAGAGCTACGGGGAGCTGGCCGAAGCGGAGCGGGCAATTCGCGAATTCATTGAACAGCTGATGCAGTGCGAATAGCCGCTGAACAAGAAACAGTGAGCCTGGCCGGAATACGATCGTGCCAACCGATCCTCTCCACCCGTTGCTTTTCATCAATCCATTGCCGGCAGACCGGTACCTCTTGATTCGGCTTGGCGTACGCTGAATCGTGCCGGCGCGGTCAGGTCAGGTACTGTCCGAAGTTCTCACGCATATACGCCAGGCTTATCTGCATCCAGGCTTCCGGATCCTGATGGGGTTGCGGGGCTACTTCCACGCATAAGGCCAGGTTGTCCGGGTCTGCGACGCTGCTTTGCAGGACCTCCAGAATCTCCGGGATCGGCACATTGCCCTGGCCGAGCGGGGCTGTCAGAATGCGCGGTTCACCGTCCAGCGTTTTCGACTGGATGCGCATGTCCTTGATATGGGTCATCACCGTCCACTCCGCTACTGCTTTCGCGGCCTCGAGCGGGTCCTCGATCACTGCGAGGGAGTTGCCGAAGTCGTAGTTGACCCGCAACCAGGGCGAGTCGACCGCGCTTACTACTTCGGCGATTTCAGTGCAGCGGTAGTCCATGTGATTCTCGAAAGCCATGACGATGCCGATCGCTTCGGCGTAGGATGTCAGTTCGCTGAAGTTGGCGATCATGCGTTTGATCTGTTCGGCGATCGGCGGGTCCTTGCTGAAATGATGGTGCTCCAGCGCGCCGTGGTGGACGGCGACGATGATGTCGGCGCCGGCGGCCTTGCCCAGACGCATATGCCGGACGAAGTTGTCGCGCTCGACTTGCCATTCGTCACCGGTGGTGGCCCAATCACCGGTGCCGGCGGCAATCAGCTTGATATTTTTCTCCGCCATGAGCCTGCCGGTCTGGCGGGCGTGATCCTCGTCGTCAAACCATGTGACGCACAAATAAAGCGGCGACAGCCGGAGTGCTGCGGCGCGGTCGATGGTCCACTCGATGTGATCGCCGGGTGCCGGCGGTGTGATCGACAGTGTGTACGGCAGCGGCATGCCTGTGTTGAGATAGGCCGGGTGCGTGACGCTGTGGATTGTGGCGCCGTGATTGTCGTGCAAGGTCGGCGGATAGCAGATCCAGCGGTAAGAGGCGACTGACAGGCCGAGTTTCATGGCAGGGGATTCAGGTGGGGGTGGCGTAAATGAGTAAGAAATGACATCAACATCCCTCCAATTTAGCCGTCTGGCAACATCTTGCCCATAATAAACTGCTTCCGTGTTGACGTGGATTTCCGCATTACAACGGGGCGTATATGAAGAGGGGTGACTATGATGGCGAGAGAATACCGGTTCGTGCTTATTCCGGCACTATAGGTATTGTATGGGTGCTGTGAAACAAGAAACAATTTGCCAGGCAAACCATGAGAAAAAAGAAATCGCCCCCGACAACCCGCATCTGTCTCAGCCCGGTCGCTGACAAGCTGCAGCAGTTTGCCGGGGCCGAGCTCAAGCGCTGTCTCAAGCGGCTGTTCGGTGTCACCGCGGAGATCACGTCCGGATCAACCGGCCGCGCCGGCCGACGTTTTATCGTTGGTCTGCGCAGTGACGACCATGTCCGCGCCGCGGCGGGTCGCCTGCCGAAGCTTTCCGATCAGGGTCACCTCGTGCGTCGCCAGTCACCGCAGGTCATGATCCTTGCCGGCGGCAGCAGCGCAGCCGTTGCCTGGGCCGTCTACGAGCTTGTCGAGCGGTACGGTGTGCGATACCTCCTGCACGGCGACGTATTTCCGGAGAATCCCGGGGCCTTTCGGCTGCTCGATGTGGACGCAGTGCTCGAGCCGACATTACAGATCCGTTCCTGGCGGCAATGGAATGACCTGCCTACCGGCCCAGAAATGTGGACGGCCAAACAGCAGAAAGCTTTTATCCGGCAGATCTTCAAGCTCAAATACAATGGCGTTTTTCTCAGCTTGTGGCCGCATCAACCGGTGGTCCATTACGAATGCGGCGGTGTCGAGAAGACGACCGGTCTTCTGTTGTTCGATCAGAAGTTCCCGATCACCCGGGCGAACATCGGGAGGGAGCACCTGATCGACGCACCCCGCCTGGACAACCCGGAGTTCGTCGGTGCGCGGACCTATGAAGAACGCCTGTCGATTTGCGTCCGCCTGATGAAGACAATCATCCGGACCGCGAAGTCCCTCGGCATGCATACGTCGTTTGCCATGCAGCCGCTCGAGTTTCCGAAGGAGTTCCGCCCGGTACTGCAGGCGCCCTCGATGGAGTCGATTCAGCTCGGCGACCTGAGTTGCGCGGAGACAGGCGACCTTTTCAATCCCGGTCACGTCAACCTGGTTGAAACCCGTATACGCGCCTATCTCGACCAGTACAGCGAGGTCGATGCCATGTACCTGCAAATGCCGGAGCACCCGCAGGCCGGCCGCGTGTTCGAGCAATCCTGGCGCGAGCTCGACGCGCGCCACGGGCTCGCCCGGGATTGCGACATGACGGAGCTGCTCCGGAAGGCCTCGCACAATGCCCTGGTGCCTGGCGACACCGAACGCGCCAGCCGCGAGTTCAAGTCGTCGGTGTCCATGCTCAATTTTTTCGATCGTTTCTTCGCGGGCAACGATATTCTCGAGCGGGCCGCGGCCGACAATATCAAGGTCAACCTGAATGTCGGCATGAACGCCGAGCATCTCTTTCCGATCATGGATCGGGTGCTGTGGGACGGTGCCGGCATTGCAACGACCCTGGGCTATACCGCGTCCCGTGCGGTGCGTGCCATGGACAGCATGGCGCGGATGAACACCGCGAAGGTATCGGCTGAATTGATCGTTACTTTTCAGGACGACAACATCGGTTCGCTGCCGCAGGTGGCGACGCACAGCCTGCATAATCTGGTCCAGAACATGCAGCGCTATGGCTGGCGGGGTTTTATGACGCGCCATTGGCCGGTCGGCGATCTCGACCCGGTGGCGGCGTACCTGGCGAAAGCATCGTGGAATGCCACGATGACGCCGCACGCCGCGTACACCGATCACTTTTCACACGTGTACGGTCCCGAGACCGTGGATGACATGTGCCGCGCCATGCGGATTCTCGAAGATATCACAGTCATTCTCGACCTGGATTTTCTCTCCCTGTTTTTTCCGGTGCTGACGATCATGTGCCGTGAGCTCGACGAGGACAAGGTGATGCCGCAGGGCCTGTTGCACGTGCGCGCGATGTTTCAGGCGGTCGACAACCTGTTCTCCGAAGTCGAGAAGAACGTAAGTACTAAACAGGGCAGGGCGGAGCTGGCCTATTGGCGCCAGCGTATTGTCTTCAGCATCGAAGCGCTGAATGAAAAGGAACTGCTGCACGAAGGTGCGAGGCGGATCGTTGCAGCGAAACGCGCCCGCAGCAAGAAGGCGAAGGCCGAACGCACCGCCGAGGCGAAACAGAGCTTTGCGAAAGCGATTGCCGCCGGCAAGGCTGCTGTCCGCGCCATGGCATCCGAGGTCCGCGACGACTCGGACCGTGCCAGTATCGCCACATACTTCCACCTCTTTGTCCGCGAAGTCCAGGAGCAGACCACCGTAGTACTGGCCGGACGCGCGGCAGATGCCAACAGCGATCCGATGTGAGGCGCCGAAGAGATTTTACGAGAAATGTTTTGGACAGGATGACACCGACCTCAGGAGGACGAACCGAATGAAGAATATTCTCGTTATGGGCGGCACATCGTTTGCCGGCAAAGCCCTGGTCCGCGAATTGTTGCGGCAGGACTACCACGTCACTGTCGCAACCCGTGGCCAGGCCAAGGTTGACTTTGAGGGCTCTGTCGAGTGGGTGCAATTCGAGCGCACCGACCTTGACAGCATGGTGACTGCGTTTTCCGGGAAAGCGTATGATGTGGTGTTCGATCAGATCGGCTACTGCGCGGATGATGTGGCCGATGCCTGCGAAGTGTTTGCGGGGAAGATCGGACACTACGTCTTTACCTCGAGCATCGCGGCGTACACCACTATCCACACAGGTGGGATGGTCGAGACAGACCTGGACCTGGAAGTGGGCTGGGTGCCGGGCCGGCACTCTACCGGCGAAATCGGGTACGGCGAGGGCAAACTGCAAGCCGAAGCTTATCTGGCACAGATGGCACCGTTCCCTTTCGCGACGGCTCGCATACCGATTGTTCTGGGGGCAGACGATCCGCTCAATCGACTGGGGTGGCTGGTCGGGCGTATCCTGGACGGCGCGCCGATTGTCATTCAGCCGGGATGCGGTGTGCTGGGTTACATCGGTACAGCCGAGAAAGGCAGGTTCCTGACCTGGCTTGGATTGTCCGGGCAAGAGGGCGCGTACAACGCCAGTTCAGAGCCTTGGCTTGATCCGGTCGAGTTCACCCGGTTGACGGGAGAAATCCTTGGTGCCGAGCCGATTGTTCTGACCGAAGGCGATGAGCCTGATCGGATGAATTGGATCAACCAGTTTGATCTCACGATGGATGTATCCAAAGCCAGGCACGCCGGCTTCGAATTCGCTGAATTTGACCAGTGGTTTCCCAACGTTGTGAAGGAAACTGCGGCATTGCACACCGTGTCAAAAGAAGATTGAATGTAACGGCGATGGAGATAGCCGTGGTGTAACTTTTACCGGTGGAGGTGATGGCTGCGGTGCCGACTGTTCTTCACGAAAGAACAAGCGTTACGTGAAAGCACCCACTGCAAAGCCATGGGTGAGCCTGGTATTGGAGCCCGGCTGTAGGGGCGCAAGAGGAAGTTGTAACACGTTTCGGGCATAGACTGCAATTCAAAACAGGGATCAGGATGCACAACAGAAGATGGGCGTCTGTCCTGGTTATCATGCTGCTGGGTGCGTTAGCGGTGATGGCCTGGGTTCTTTGGCGCAACAATCAGCGCGCCGAGAAACGATTCAACGTGCTGCTGATCACCCTGGACACAACGCGGGCCGACCGGCTCGGGTGCTACGGCTATGACCAGGCCGAGACCCCGACGCTGGACGAACTGGCGGCCCGCGGCGTGCGCTATGAGAACGTATACGCCCCGGTACCGTTGACCCTGCCGTCCCATGCAACGATCCTGACCGGCCTTGACCCGCCCGAACACGGACTGCATGACAACGCCCGCGGCAGCCTGGGGCCGGGGCCGGCGGTGTTGGCCGAGATTTTCAGGGATCGCGGGTATCGGACGGCGGCCTTTCCGGCCGCATTCGTATTGGACAAGCAGTTCGGCCTGGACCGAGGATTCGAAGTCTATGACGACCGGATGGGACCGCCAACCGCCGGAACAAACGCCTTCCACCAGCAGAATCCCGGAAACATCGTGACGGATCGGGCCGCCGCCTGGCTGGGAAGAACGGGCCAGCCTTTTTTCGCATGGGTGCATTTCTACGATCCTCACCTGCCTTATGATGCGCCTGAGCCCTACAGATCCCGTCATGGCGATTCGTACGACGCTGAGATCGCTTTCATGGATGCACAGATAAAGCGGCTGCTGGATTTCCTGGACAGCGCCGGACTTCGTGAGAATACACTGATCCTGGTCGCGGGTGATCATGGCGAGTCGCTCGGCGAACACCGGGAGCGGGAACATGGGGCGTTGATTTATAACTCAACGATGCGCGTGCCGCTGATCTTCAGCCTGCCCGGGCAGCTGCCCGAAGGGAAAGTCCAGTCGGCAGTGGCAGGCCTGATAGATGTTGCTGCGACAATCCTCGATGTTCTCGATTGGCCACAACCCGAGAACATCGGTGGGCGCAGCCTGCTTCGTACCGGCGCCGCTGACCAGGCTGCCCCCGGCATCTATGGAGAGAGCGAATGGTTGATGAACAGCTACGGCTGGGCACCACTCTACAGCATCACAACAGATCGCTGGAAATACATCGAGGCGCCTGAGCCGGAGCTTTATGATTGTCAGGCGGACCCTGGAGAGCTGAAAAACCTGGCATCGGTTGAAGGTGTCATCGTTGACGAGATGCGGTCTTGCCTGCAAACCATGCGAGCGGCCATGAAAACGGGCGTGCCCGCGGCGGTCGCGCTCGACGCGGAGGAACTCGCTCGCCTGCGCTCATTGGGCTATGTGGGCGGTGCCCCCGTTCCTGCCCCGCAGGCCGAACCCGGGCAGAGGCAAGACCCCAAGAAGATGATGCACATTTTCAACGGTTGCCGCGACGCAGAAGAACTGCAGGCTGCATCGATGCACCGCGAAGCCATAGAACGGCTGCTCCCCCTGATACAACAGAACCCACAGTCGCTGAAATTACGGAAAACCATCATCATCTCTTATGTCGAGCTGGATGAACTCATCACCGCCAAACCACATGCGGAAGAATACCTGCGCCAAGATCCTTACAACCGCAATATTATCGGTTGCCTGGCCGGTGCGTTTGTCAAGCTGGGAAAGTGGGACCGGGCGGCAGCTCTATATCGTGATGGCCTGCTGCTGCCGGCGCGGCCGGATGAACCGGTCAAGCCCGGGACCCAATCGGTGGCAACGGCAATTCTGCAGAGGGGCCTGGGACAGGTTTTGGAGTTGCAAAACAAGTTGCCCGAGGCAGTCGTGCAATATGAGATATACCTGAAACAGGTGTCCGATGACAAACCGATTCGTCGCGAACTGACCAGGATCTGTTTTTTACTGGGCAAATACGAGACAGCAAAAAAACACCAGCTTGTTGCGCTCCAGGATAATCCCCTCAATCCAAAATTGCATGAGCAGATGGGGCAGATCCTTCAGGCTGCCGGCGATCACAATTCGGCTATTTATCACTATCAAAAAGCCGTTGAGTTGAATCCTCTCGTTGGAGGCGCCAGCCGTGACCTTGGTATAATCCTGTGGGAAAAAAAGGAATACGGAAAGGCGATTGAAGTCTGGAGAAACGGCCACGAACATTTGCCGGAAGCACTCACGATGACTTATTTCCTGGCCTTCTCCCTGGCTACCTGCCCGGATCCCAAATACCGCAACGGGACTGACGCACTTAAACTTGCTACCACCCTCTGCGAGCAGACGCAACATGCGAATCCCCAATTTCTGGATGCCCTCGCGGCTGCACATGCCGAGACAGGGAATTTCAACAGGGCGGTGGGGATCGCCCGTCAGGCCGCGCAGGTGGCGAGACGCTCGAGTGACGAGGGGTTGGCCAGGGAGATCGAGATGCGGTTAAGGCTTTACGAAGCAGACAAACCCTTCCGCACAACAACGACGGTTATCCAAAACCGCTGATGGCGGGAGCGGTACCGGCACCTTTTGCGATTCCGGTGCGTTGCCAAACCGGCGATCCAGAAAAGTCAGCCTCACTCCAATAAAAAATCAAGCCCACCCGCCGCGGCGGATGAGCTTGATGATTTTGTCCTCGATTGGCGCGCCGAATCAGTTCTGCAGGTTCTTCAGCTTCTCCAGCTCCACTTTCATGGCTTCCATCTGGAGTTGCTGCTCCTGGACCACCTTGGTCAAGACACCGACGACATCCATCGGGCTAAGGTTCTTGCGGTTGTTGGTTGCAACTAACGCCGGTACATCCTCGGCAATGAAGCCCACGTACTCTTCACCCTGTTCTTTCTTGTAGTTGTACTTGACAGGCGTCAGCGCGGTGAGTGCCTCGACAGCTTCTTCAGTCGTCAGCTCTGCGATGTTTTCTTTCATGTCGCGCGAGGACGCATTGGTCCACACACCGCCGCTCGTGACGTGGGCATCGCTCGCCATGTGGAACGGATGTTCAGGCCACTTACCGCCTTGACCGATGTAACCGACCTGATTGATCACCAGTCTTTCCACCAACGTCTCGCCGGGGCCCTCGGCCACATTGAAGTACATCGACGTTTGCCCTGCGGTGCCTATGTATTTTGCCTCAATACTCGCCCGGGGTCTGCCACTGCCGCCGGCAATGTTTCCTTCATTGCCGTACCACTGGATCTGGCCCAAGGATTCCCCACCATTACATTGAAAATCTTTCAATATAAACCGTATTACACCTGCTGGATCAGCTGTCGTGCCGTAACCGCCACTGCCAGCATCAGCCAGGATCTGTAAGTCAATTTTTTCGCCGGGACTTTCCTCCCACACCCCATATTCACGACCCATGCCTATTCCAACGGCCTTGGCCGTCCATATCCCTGTGAGCGGATTTGCCGCTTCACTCGGAATCCACTGTGAGTCACCAGCGGGCCCCTGCGCACCTGCGGCGCCGTCGTTGCCGGCCTTACCCTGCGGGCCTTGTGCCCCGGTTGCACCAGCGGCACCGGCTTTACCCTGTGGCCCCTGCGAACCGGCGCCGGGCGACTCCCAGGTCGCCAAGCCAGCGGCATCGGAGGTCAGCACCTTGCCTGCACCGGGAGCGCCGCCGGTAATTTTCACCTGGCCTGCAACCTCAAGCTTGGCGCTGGGATTTTCCACCCCGATACCGACACGCCCCGCCTGGTTGATCACCATCGCGTTTCCAAAATCCGAATTGCCGATCACCAACCGCATGCCATTGTCGGTAGTGCCGCT
>CAJWLW010000024.1 GCA_913042885.1 uncultured Lentisphaeria bacterium
TCGTAGAACGCCACTTCGTCCAGGCAGCCGCTCCAGGGCGCCCCGTACCCACCGCCGCTGCGGCCCATGCCGAGCATTGCCCAGCCCAGCCCGGCGTCATTCGCCGCAACGGTCGCATCCGCAACGTGCACGAGCTCGCCGCTGGCGGTCAGGTTCTTCGCATACCCGTCGATTTCGAAGACGGCATCGTCGGCGCCACCGGGCCCGTCGCCCTGGTTGTACGAATAGGTCAAGGCGACATAATACGAGTCCCCGGCATTGAACGGCACCGCGCTGGCCCCGCCGATCAGCGGTGGGCCTGCATTCTTCCCGACGGCGGCGGCGATGATGCTCTCATGCTCGACAAGACCGAACAGGTTCTGTTGCGGGCCCGGCAGCCACTGCACTCTCATGATGATGCCGTTCTGCGTCGCAGCGCTCGCCGGCGTCACGATCAGTTCGAGTGTACCGGCCGGCGGCGCGGGGAAGCGAGCCGAGACATAGGCTGAAGCACCGGGCAGTTTCAGTGCCTGCGACTTGACGGCGGCGCCCGAAACGAGTGCGAGATCCGAACCGTGCGGTGTCAGATCACGCTCCGGATCGTCGGTCCTGTTCTTCAGAGCGGTCGTCATATCCGCGCCCTCGAAGCTCCACCGACACCGAATACCGGCCTCCGCCTGCTGAGCCGCGCGCAGGCCTTCCACCGTGGCGCACGCCGTGTCCACCCACAGGGAACTCACCAGTGCCAACCCGACTGAAAGCACATAAATCTTCATAACGTCACCTACCTCTCCTCTGAAGTTCAGAACGAGCGAATGTACATCAGGGGACGCAACATCCTACGCGGCTTCGATCATCGTGTGCCGCCGTCATTGGCAGGCTGGGAAATCAGCACAGCGGTACGTTCGACGCAGGCACCCACCGGCAGGTCACCGTCGAACGGAGGGGCGAGCACGCGATCTCCGCCCAAAATCGGCCATAGGATCATCAAGGCAATGTGTCCCGGGTGAGATCCCAGAACGGATGCCATTCAGAGTAATTGCGAAACTGACTGCCCTCGCGTGCGAGATTGCGGCTCTGATCCCTTACAAAGCGCACCGAATCGTCAAAGAAGAGTATGCTGTAACCCTCTGGAAAACCATCACCTCCCAGGTGAGAACCAGCGGGTCCGGGCGGGATGCCCCTGGTGGGCATGCCGACGCCGTCAGCAACAGCAAGATACTCCTCGGCCATGCTCGCGGAAAACCTGCCTCTTCCCCCCTCCCCGCCATACGGCCCCGCTTTATTCTCGTCATACTCGGTGGCACCCTTGCGCCCCCGTTTATTCAGGGAATAGGTTGAAAAGGCATGTCCAACGGTACCGGAACCCGGCGCGGCCTTTACCGCCTCAGCTATGTTCCTCTCCAGGCCGAACCAGTCCTTATTGTAAATCCAGGCAGAGGGACAAAGGAATGTGCTCATGCTGCCGACGTATCCTTGCTCATACAATCTACCCAAAGGATGCGTGTCTCCGATAGTGGAACTATAGGGGGACCTTTCAAAAAACATCAACTGTCCCTCCCAGGAATAGTCCACGAGGTTATGCGGCAAACTATCATTATTACCGGTCGCGTACAGTGTCAACCCCGTGCCTATCTGCCTCAGGTTGTTCATGCAGACGACCCGCTTTCCCCTCTCCTTTGCATGCTGCAATGCCGGCAGCAGCAAGGCTATCAAGACCGCGATGATGGCAATCACGACCAGGAGTTCAATGAGAGTGAAACGGCAGCAAGCTCCGAGCCTGTCAAAGGGTTCAATCAGGGCGAACCGTTGACGGCTGCGTTGTCGCAGTAGTTGGTGCCGCTGTTTGTGCATGTTTCCGTCTCCTCGACACAATGACGCGTATCCGCTTCCACACGAACATGAAGCCGTCCCGACAAGGTGTTCGCTTCGCCCGTTGACAGTTCGAAACGCCGAGGCAAAAAGGATCATAACACCCCTTCCGCAGGGAAAGCTACACCTTGCATGAATTTAACCGCATTGTCCCGGCCGCACAATAGACCCCGCAATATTATACAGTGTTCTTCATAACAGATCTCGGGCAGCGGTGCGATCGCCGCCCAGTATGAAGCAGCTCACCCTTTCCGCCCAAATCTGTATTTGCAGACTTGAGGCTACCTCTGCGTGCTGCGGGATCCCATGACGATCAGTTCCGCCATCAGCCCCGGCCAGTCGTTCCACTGCCAAAAGGGCACCCCGCCGACCTTCGGGTTGTTGCCGCCGCACATCGAGATCAACAGGACGATGATGTGTCCCTTGCCCACCTGGCGCTCGACGATCAGCGGGATCTTTCCCGATGCCAGCAGCACCGCGGCCCGCGGAAGCACTTCGGCGCTGTGGTAGTAGATCGTGTACGGTTTTTCGGCCCAGTTAAGGCTGTCGAATGCGTTGCCCCGGGGCTGGAGCAGAAGAGGCTTCGGCGAATACACCAGGTCCTTCTCCTTCCGGGGCGCGACGGGCAGCACCGGCCCGAGCGCCGACTCAGTCCACCTTCCGGAGACGAGGCCGTGGGTGTCGCCCATCATGATGAGGCAACCGCCGTCCTCGACGTACTGCTTGAGCATTAAACTCCCAACAAGGCCGACCGATTTCGCCGGCACATTATTCAGCACGACAACAGAATGTCCGTACAGCTCTTCCCATTCGGCGGGGAATCCGGTGAGCCTGGTATTCTGGGAAGAGACAAGCAGATGCGACTGTGTCCGTTGGGCATCGTGCCGGCGGCCGGGCAAAGATTGCAACGCCTCCGACACTTTCCACATCGGCATATATACGCCGTAGGTTTCATGCACACGGAAGGTGTCGGTTGCCAGGGCAAGGTTGGCCGGCTTGACCGGATGCTCGATCAGCTGCAGCAACTCTTCTGTCGTGAATTCCGAGATTTGTCCGATACTGACGCCATCGAACCAAAGGGAAGTCACGCCCGTGGTTTCCAGGGACCAGGAGGCAAAGCCGCGCTCGCCCTTGGAGATATCGATATGGAAATCCTGGTACCTGTCGGGGGCCGCGAAATCCGTGCCCTTGAGCAATATCTCCTTGTACCTGCTGGGAAAGTCCTTGAGCTCGGAGTTGCTGATTACCCCCCGGATCAACGCCACGGGCTTTGGGCTGGTGTTGTCAGCGATCTTCACTCGGAAGGTGCCGCGGACTTTGCCCGGACTCTGCCGGTAGGTGTATTCGAACCACATCATCCCTTTCCCCGGCTTGTCTGCCGGGTCGGCCTTGAAGGCCCATCCGGAACGGGCAGCGGCGTCCTTCACCCGGCGGCTCTTGTCTTTCAGCCCGGTCCTGAGTGTGATCAGCACATCCTCGGTCGGTCGGTTGTCGACGGTGTCCGGCGCCTTCTGCTCCGCGGCGCCGGCGAGGATGGGTTTTGGTTTCTCCACAGCCGGCAGGACGGTCTGAACAGGTTCCGGTTTGAGTTCTTCCGGTTTTTCTTCTACAACGGCAGCGGGCGCCTCGACGGGCGCCGGTTGCGTGTCGGGTGATATTTCCGGTGTGTGGGCAACTCCGGCATCACCCCCTTCTACGGTGCCGTCGCTGTTCAGGGTGACGGTCTCATTCGTGTCGAGCAGCGCGATGGTCAACGAAAAAGGGGCGTCGGCTTGTTTGACCTTGTAAAGCAGGTGCACGATTTCCACATCTGCCGCCTGTCTCTGTTCCCAGGTCTCCGGTCGGAAGGGGCCGTCGTCGATGGCCATTGCCAGGCACGTGGTGCCCGCAAGGTCGTAGTCATACTTGCTGATACTGCGGCCGGGGGTGAGCCTGACTGAAAGAATGGCGAATTTTTCACCCGCTCCGAGAGACGGTCGCGCCTCGAAATCGATCGTATTCCACTCCAGCACCGGGACAGCTTGGTCAACCAGCCGAAATCGGTCGATCTCGCCGAATCGCATGGCCGTTGCGGGGCCACAAGCGATCAGGAGAATTGCGAGAATCGGGACAGCGCACCGATGCGGACAATGAGGCTTGGCGATGGTATTCACGGAGTTCGTCCAGTTAAATCCCAGTTTGTCAACGATGTGGTAAACCATACACAAGGAAGGAGAGAGAATGCGAGGGTCGTCACAAGTGCTCGGCGATTTGCCATTATGGCATCCTCCTGCCCGTCGTGGTCACTTGGTCCGGCAGTCGAAGACGACGTTGGTCCAGCCCCAGAATCGGGGCACGGTCACCTGCACACGATCGCCGGCGCCGTCGTCACTGTCCGTCATCCGCTTCGTTTCCAGTTCCAGCCGTCGGGCCACCGGCTCGGGTGCCAGCAACCATGCGGTGACCTGTTCACCCGGTCGAGGCGCCAAGACGACCTTGACGCCGTCCGCCGAGCCGACCGACGTGGTGCCGACAACCTCCTCTTCAGCCGGCGGATTGAAGAGGGGAACGATGATCTGACGGTGCTGCGGATCGAGGATGCGTTGGCTGACCAGCGGCTTCCACCACAGCGGGTGACCGCTCTCGACCGAGACCTGTTTCTCCGGATCAGGCAGCATCTGCGTGCGCAGATCCCAGAAATATGACCCGTAGCGGATCATGAACCGTTCATAATCGCCGAACGGACTCTTGTAGAATGACCACGGATGCCCGCCCACCGCGTAACCGAGCGCGGTGGAATACCAGTTTGCACTCTGGTTGATATAGGTGTGATGACCGCCGTGCGAACGTGCCATATGCGAGGCCAGTCGCAGGTAGTCAATCCAGTCTGTCCAGCGGCGGCGCGGATCCGTTGGGCTATGGAAGGCCATTACGATGCTCTCATCCATCATCAGGGAGCCGTCCCGGCAGTAGATTTTCCAGGTGTCACTCGGCTTCGGCCCCAGCAAGCTGCGGCCCAGGTTATTGCCGATTCCCGCAGGCGGATCGAGGGCGGCCAGCACCTGCTTGACGATGGGGAAGTGCTCGATCGAGAGCGGCGCGGCATCGTAGCGGAACGCTTCCCAGCCGTACTGCGCGGCGCTCGCGACGATCTGCTCGATATGGTACTCCAGGTAGGTCTTGCCGTCGAACGGAGAGACCACGTCGAAGTGCATTTCAATATGGGGATAGACGCTTCCGCCGACGACTTCGCCATTCATGTATTTCTCCATGATAGCGGTATTGAACGCGGTGTCCCTGTACCATTCGGGGTGGATTCGGATGACCTCGAAACCGGGCCAGCCGAACGGGATCGCGTTCAAATAGGCGACCGGCGCAATACCGTGCGCCTTCATCAGGCGGATGACGTGCAGGAGCTGCTTGCGCGAGACGATGTAGAAGGTCTGGCCGGTGAGGTATAGCTCGTCGGTCTCCTCCGTCATGAAGGTCGCATCCTCGCGCGCCCAGGCGAAGTACTCGTAGTAGGTGACGTAGGCGCGGCGCGAGGATTCGATGGCCAGCGTGGTGTCCTTGACGTACTGGTCCCAGTTGCCCATCACCTTCTCTTTGAATCCCGCCAGGCCCAGGTGCCCGGAAGACGAGAGGAAGTAGGGGACATCGAACAAGCCGCTGCCCTGGATCATGCAGCGGAACGGGCTGTCGCTGACGGCGAACACGTCGCCGCGTTGATCGATCACTTGCCCATCCAGCAGCAGTTCGCCGACCGCCTCATAGCCGCCGTCTTCGGCGGGGACGACAAAGGGCACGGTGCTGCTGACGGTGGCCGACGCCGGCACCGTGAAACGCTTTGCCCGGCCGGGGATTCGCTGGTCGGTGTCGGTGGTTACCACGGGGCGCACGTCGACAGTCTGCGGCTCGCCGGTGGCGTTCGTCAGGCGGATGTCCAGCGCCGCCTTTTCGGCATGCTTGTAACGGAGCTTGACCGGGCGCGCCCAGCTGATGGATACCGGCAAGTCGAGCTTCTCCAGCTTCATCGAGGACTTCTCCACCTGCACCCTGCCGGCGTCACAGGTTGTGTCACCGACATACATCAGCCCCGCCTTCGCGGGCTTGCCGCTCTCCACATCGAAGGCCAGCGAGAACTCCTGCCACCTGCCCGGTGCGTCAAAGACGCAGCCGCTCATGGAGACGGATGCATCCGCCAAGGGGATCGGTCCATACCCGGTCGGGATTATCAGGCCGCCGGCCGCCCGGCTTACCAACGCCTGAAGCACCAGCGTGCTGGCGCCGAGCTTCTCGGTGCGGGCCCGCAGTGTGACGCGATAACGGCCCGGCTGCGTGACCGGCTCCCAGTCGACCACAGGGACCTGGGGATAGTACTTAGGCCCCAGCTGGACGCCGCCTTTAACAAAGAGCAGATCGTTCTCCAGCACCGTGCCGTTTTCCACTTCGCGAGTGTCGGGGCCGCTCTTCCATGGCATCAGCCCGGCGGCATCGCCTGCCGAAGACAACAGAGCTGCGCAGAAAATTGCCGGCATCACATGGGTCCGGGCAAACCCGGTGGTACTTGTCATATTCTCGATTCTCCCCCTCCCGTCCGGCGCTGGGGTGCAATCCGGCAACGGGCAGTTTTTGGCGTGCGGTGGCGACGTTGCGCCCTGCCGCCACAGTTATCCATCATTTTCATCCGTGGTCCGGCTCCACAGCGTTCAGATAGAGTTGATACGCTGCGTCATAAATCGCTTTCTTTGATGTGTCCGGTTCGATGTGTCGTTCGGTCGTGGTCGTGGAACTGATCGCATCGGCATGATCCGAATAGACCCCGGCGGCGACACCGGCCATCATCGCGGCGCCCAGGCAAGTGGATTGTTGACTGCGGGGAATGGAGACCGGCAAGCCGGTCGCGTCGGCCAATATCTGCGACCACAACTCGGAGGCGCCGCCGCCGGTCAGTTGCAGGCGGTTGATGTCGGGGACATGTTCGATCAACGCGTCCAGGGCATGACGCTGGGCAAAGACGACGCCTTCCAAGGTCGCCCGGACCAGGTGCGCCGCACCGTGTGACAACCGCAAGCCGACGATCTGCCCGCAGGCGTCGGGATCCCAGAGCGGCGACCCGGCACCGGCAAGGTGCGGCACGACCACCACCCCCTCGCTGCCCGGCGGTATCCGGGCGGCCATCGCGTCCATCGTCTTGAAGCTCAGTTCCTCGCCCTGCCCTGCCCCGTTCAGCAGGTCCCGCAACCAGCGATACGCTGCACCGGCGGTCAACAGCAGGGCATCGACATCCCAGTGATCCGGCAAGGCCGCAGGACAGCAGTTCAGGCGCCGGTCAACAATCGGTTTTTCCGAGATCACACCAACGACCCCGGCCGTACCGATGTACATGCACGCGACCCCCTTGCCCTCGACTCCGGCGCCCAACTTGAAACAGGCGTTGTCCGATCCTGATATAACCACGGGGGTGTCGGCGGCCAGTCCGGTGAACGTCGTCGCCGCATCCGACAGCGGTCCGGCCACTGTGCCGGGCGGCACCAGCTGGGGAAGCTTGTCGGCCGTTACACCGGCGACCTCGAGCAATGCGTCTTCCCAGGACCGTGAGTGCAGGCCCATGAACCCCAGATACGATCCGTTCGAGTCGTCGCAATACCAACCTTCGCCAGTCAAGGCATGTGCAACCGCCGTTTGCGGCAACGCATAAACACTGGCTGCGGCGAATATCTCGGGGTGATTGTCCCGCCACCACATGATCTTGGTGATCGACGGCGTTGGATCCAGGGCCACACCGGTCAGGTTGAAGAAATCATCCTGGCCGACTTCTTTCTTGATCTGTTCGGCCGCATCGGTGGCACGCCGGTCGTACCAGAAAATGACGGGCCCGACGGCTTGCCCGTCGGCGCCGAACGGCACAACCGTGGCCCGCGAGCCAGTCACAGCGATCACTTTGATCTCGCCCACAGCGACGCCACTGCTGTCGATCGTTTCCTTGAGAATTTCCAACGGCCAGCGGGTCAGCACTTCGGCCGAACACTGAGCCCAGCCGGCAGCCGGCGAATCACTTGGGCAATCGCGTGACGCGGAGGCGATTTCGTTCCCGTCCGTGTCAAACAGGCAGGCTTTTACCTCAGACGCCCCGGCATCGATAGCGGCTATATAGGTCATTGGGGGGTTGGTTTAACTGGTTAGAGGTGAGAAAGATTATGACGAGGACAGCGCGGCAAGCGTTATCGATCGCCTCAACATCAGTAACTGACAAAGCAATGTGGTGTTCGCAGCGTTGCGGGTGATTTTCCATTGTTCCATTGTTTCATGCTTACACGCTTCCGATCTTACGTCTCCAACACCCTGATTTCATAGATGCCGCCCTCCTTGCCTTCCTTGAGCTGCGCGACAACCCTGAGTGCTGTCGTGGTTACCGGTTCGAAATTGACCCGGCTGAACCACACCGCGTCGGTGGTGTAACCGGACGGGCTGACGACCGGCCGCCAATTCTCCTTCGCATCGAGATATTCGACCCGCCAGGAATCGGGCGCCCACACAGTGCCGGAGTATGACTGGTCCACCCAGTACACCTCGAGGGCGAACACCGCCAACGCCTTCTCAAAAGTCAGGCACAACCATTCTTCCGTACCGGTCCGATGTGCCCAGTTGAACCAGGTCATCCTACTCCAGCGCGCCGGGCTGGACGGGAAGAGGCCGTCGTTGACCACCTCGATCGACGATCCTTCACCGGCAGCGGACGCCGTCAGCGCGGCGCCCATTGCCGCCGTGGGCTCGACTGGGTCCTCGGCGACAAGTGTCGTCTCCGGCATCCAGACCAGCATCTCCCCGGCTTCCCGATTGTCCTTGGCATAAAAGGGTATCGCTTTGAGCAGCGTCTCCGTTTCCGGTTCGGCCGGCCGGTAGAGCTCGTCCCGCCACAGCGTCGGGGCACGCCGGCGTCCGGCAGCAGTTACCGTCACCACGCCGCCGAGGAGATCTTTCTCGAAAGACTCTTTGAGCTCGGCGTCGCGCGGCAACGCCAGGTCCGTGACCTTGCCGCCGTTGTCGATCGCCTCGAAGCAATAAAGAAGCGGCCCTCTCTGCAAAGCGACACAGCCGGGGGAAGTCTTGATCTGCGGGTTGGCTTCCAAGCGCTCCGTCGCCATTGACAGGTCCAGGTCGACTGCATCGCCGGTCTGCCACTGGCGCCTGAGCATTACATAGCCATCCGGCTCCTGCGAAGCGTTTGACGGCTCACCGTTGACTGCGATCGTGAACGTCTTGCTCCATCCGGGCACACGGAGCATGAGCGCAAACTCCGTCGGCTGCGGCAGCTTGATCTCGAACCTGACATGCGACTCCCACGGGTAGTCGGTAACCTGCGTCAGCTCGATCTCCTGTCCCGACAGTTCGATCCGAGCCGTACTGCCGGCGAAGAGATTCACGTAGATCGCATCATCGGATACGGCATACATCCATTCGCTCACCTCGAGCATGCAGCGGACCCAATTCGGCGGACAACACCAGATGCGCGGGTCGCGATGCGTGTGGCCGCGGCTGAAGAGTGCGACGGAATAGAAAGTGCCATCGCCCACCAGGCCGCCGGAGCCGAGGAATCCGTTATAGAGGGCCTGTTCCATGATATCGGCGTAGCGCGTGTCGGGCTGTGCGAGGAGCAAGCGATAGCTCATGAAAATGTTGCCGAGCGTCGCACACATCTCACAGTTGCTCTTCTTTTCGGAGAGATCATATGGGTTGTCAAACCCTTCTGTGGTGCACACTTCGCCGAGTCCGCCATTGACGTACATCTTGCGATTCACCATATCGCGCCAGACCCGGTCACCGGTCGCCAGCAACTCTTCGTCGGCGGTGCGAATTGCCACATCGATCATCCCCGCAAAGAAATTCGTCGCGCGCACCGCGTGGCCATGGCCCTGGGCCTCGTCGATGTGTTCGGCATGGCGGGCGTATTCGACCAGTGCCCGTGCCCGCTCCAGGTATGCGCTCTCGCCGGTGACGTCGTACAACTTGGCCAGCGCCATTTCGACGCCCGGATGCCCGGCCCTGTCGAAAGGCACTTTGCCGCTGCGAAAGACATCCACGATGTGGTCGGCCACCCGCCGGGCAACGTCGAGCAGCGCGTGCTTTCCACTCAACCGATAGTAGGTTGCGGCGGCTTCCATGAGGTGGCCCGCCGCGAACAGCTCATGGTTGTCGATATCGCTCCAGTGTGGCGTCGCCCGCACCTGGTGGCAACTCTGCAGGTACCCGTCGCTTTCCTGGGCTTTGGCCACCACGTCGATACGCCGGTCCAGTTCCGCCTCGAGCTCGGCATCCGGCGCCAGCGCCAGGCCGGCTGCCATGGCTTCCAGCGTGTTGTGCACGAACATGTCCGACCAGCAATGCTGGTCGGTGCTGGGCGTGTACTTGCCTTCCACCTCACGCATCCCGGCCAAATACTCGAAGTCACCTATCAGCGGCTGGGAGGTCTCGAGAAGGTGCGGCAAATACACCTCGCGAACGCGCTTCAGCCACGGCGCCCAGAAGTTGTCGGTCAGGCGCACATCCTCGAATCTCACCGGCCTCAGCGGCTGGCGGCCGTCAATCTGTTGGTCGTCAGTCAATGGCCCAACCTCCCCTTTTGCTGTCCGTGTTATTGTTCATCGACGTTCAACGATCTTCATGCTTGCCATCCGTCTCCAGCACCCTGACCTGGTAGATGCCTCCCTGCTTGCCTTCCTTCAGCTGCGCGACAACCCTGAGCGCCTTGGTTCGCACCGGCTCGAAATTGACCCGGCTGAACCACACCTGGTCGGTGGTATAGCCCGATGGGCTGATGACCGGCTGCCACTTTTCCCTCTCATCGAGGTATTCGACTCGCCAGGACTCGGGAGCCCACGTGGTTCCATTCCAGAACTCGTCCAGCCAGTACACCTTGACGGCAAACAGTTCCAGGCTCTTCCCGAAAGTCAGGCTCAGCCATTCTTCAGTACCGAGCCGATCTCCCCACTTGAAACCGGGCGTCTTCCCCCAGCGCATCGGGCTTGAAGGAACGAGCCCGTCGTTGACCGCCTCGGGCGGCCACTCGTCAACCGAAACAGAAGCCTCTACCTTCGCGTCCATCGCTGCCGTGGTACCCATTTGATCTTCGGCGACAAGCGTCGTCTCGGGGATCCAGACCAGCATCTCCCCTGCTTGCCGATTGTCCCTGGCGTAAAAAGGCACCGCTTTCAGAATCGTCTCCTTTTCCGGCTTGACCGGCCGGTAGAGCTCGTCCTTCCACTCGTGTGACGTCCTGCGGCGCCCGGCGGCACTCACCGTCACCACGCCGCCCAGGACATCTTCTTCAAAGAGTTCCTTCAGCTCGGCGTCACGCGGCAGCGCCAGGTCCATAACCTTCCCACCGTTATCCATCGCCTCGAAGCAGTAAAGGATCGGCCCTCTCCTCAAGGCCACACATCCCGGTGAAGTCTTGATCTGCGGGTTGGCTTCCAGGCGCTCGGTTTCCATTGACAGATTCAGGTCGACCACATCGCCCGCTTTCCACTCGCGGTTGAAAGTTACATAGCCATCCTGCCCCTGTAAAGCGTTTAATTTTTCGCCATTAACACTTGTCGAAAACCCCTTGCTCCATCCGGGCACCCGGAGTTTCAGAGAGAACTCTGTCGGACCGGGCACCTTGACCTCAAATCTCACCTGCGGATTCCAGGGGTAATCGGTGACCTGGGTCAGTTCGATCTTTTGCCCGGAGACCTCCATCTGGGCCGTACTGCCGGCAAAGAGATTCACGTATATCTGGTCATCGGAAACAGCGTACATCCATTCGCTCATCTCGAGCATACAGCGCGTCCAGTTCGGCGGACAACACCAGATGCGCTGGTCGCGACGGGTGTGGCCGCGGCTGAAAATCGATACGGAATAGAAGATACCCCTGCCGTCCATGCCGCCGGAGCCGAGGAATCCGTTATAGAGCGCCTGCTCCATGATGTCGGCGTAGCGCGTGTCGGGCCGGGCGAGGATCAAGCGGTGGCTCAGAAGAATACTCCCCAGCGCGGCGCACATCTCAGCGTTGCACTTCCTGTCGGAGAGGTCATAGGGTTTGTAGAATCCTTCCAGCGTACATACTTCACCGAGCCCGCCGTGAACATACATTCTGCGATTCACCATGTCACGCCAGGCCCGCTCGGCGGTGGTCAGGAGCTCTTCATCCCCGGTGCGTATTGCCACATCTACCATCCCCGCGAACAGATTCGTAGCTCGCACCGCGTGTCCGTCGCCGTGGGCGTCGTCGATATGCTCGGCATGGCGAGCGTACTCGACCAGAGACCGCGCCCGCTCGAGGTATGCTTCCTTGCCGGTAACATCGTACAACTTGACGAGTCCCATTTCCACTGCAGCGCAACCGGATCGATCGAAAGGTACGTGCCCGCCTTCGAACTCATCGACAATGTGGTCGGCCATCCGCACGGCAACATCCAGCAGCGTCCGCTTTCCGGTTAACCGGCAGTGAGCCGCCGCGGCTTCCATGAGATGGCCCGCCACGAACAGTTCATCGCCGTCAATATCGTTCAAGCGGGGTTTGGCGCGCACCTGGCAGTAGCAGTTAAGGTACCCGTCGCTGTCCTGGGCCCTTGCCATTATGTCGATGAGCCGGTCCAATTCGGACTCGAGCTCGACATCGGGCTCCATGGCCAAACAGGCAACCATAGTCTCCATCGTGTTGTACACGAACATATCCGACCAGCAAGGCTGGCTGCAGGGCACATGGTCTCCTTCCACCTGATGCATCCCGGCCAGGTACTCGAAGTCGCGCACCAGCGGCCGGGTGGTCTCGAGAAGATGCGGTAATGTGACATCGCGAATGCGCTTCAGCCACGGTGACCAGAAGTTGTCGTGCAGGCGGACATCCTCGAATCTCACCGGCCTCAGCGGCCGGCGGCCGGCAATCTGTTCACAGTCGGTCAATGGCACGGGATTGTCCTCGATTTTTCCTCTTGCATATTGGGTGGAAGCCTACCGACTGAACACAGAGAAATCAAGCTTCACCCGCCCAGCACCGTTTGCCGATCTTCGCGCTCCGCATCGAGGACGGCGCCGGCCAGTCCTTCCAGCACGGAGGCGGACGCCCAGCAGTGGCCGCAGAACCAGGTTGCCGCGGGCGAGCCGTCGTCAAAGCGCTCCACCAGCAACGCGTCTGTGTAGCAGAAGCGTTCGTTGATAAGCCCGCGCCTACCCCAGCCATAGTGCTTCTCGTCGCGCAGGTAGACAGTGAGGCTCCAGCGGATCGTATCGATCAGGCGCGAAGCGAGATACGGGTCCGCGGTATGCCGGACGGCGTACAGGATGCTCGCTGCAACCGCAGTGCCCATGGGGTGGATATGGGAATTGTTGACCGAGGTCACGGAGCCGCCCGTGGAACACCAGTTCAGAGACTTGAGCGGCTCGACCTCGTTGACGACGTTATAGGCGAACTTCCACGAAAACTCGTAGTCCAGGCCGGTCTGCAGGTCCTGCAAAAAGCGCTCGTCGCCGGTTTGCTCGTGCATGATACGGGCCGCGTTGATCCAGGCGAGAATCCCTTCCTCGTCGGGGCTCTTGTGAATGTCGTGTGGGCCGCCGCTGGCATCGAATGCCTCGACATGCCGGCGGTAAAAGTCCATGGCTGCGGTGGCGGCTTCGAGGTACTTATTATCCCCGGTGATCCCGTACAGCGTCGCCAGGGCGGGGGTGAACCAGCAGCCGCTGAAACCGTCGCTGTCGAGGATGCTGCCGTCGTCCTCGCTGTAGGTGTAGCCGAAGCCGCCGGCCGCGGTCTGCGTGTCGACGACGTGATCCAGTACGCGGTTGGCCGCGGCGCGCCAGGCCGGCTGATCGATCCCGGCGTCCTTTTCGAGTTGGTAGGCGAGCAGGAGATAATGACAGGCCTGACCGTTCACGTACCCGGAATGCCCCGGGTTCTCCAGGCAGGGATACCACCAACCGCGGGTGTTCCACTGTTTTTCGACCGAATTGTAGTTCTCGAAAAACAGCGTGCTTTGCGCCGAGATCGCGTTCTCCGCAATATTCGAAAGTACGCCGCGGGCGCAGGACAGCCACTGTTCGTTTCCCAGTTGCCGGCCGGCCACCAGCAGGGGATAGGCCGCCATTGTGCCGCCGCACCAACCGGTCAGGAAGTTGTTGTCGACTTTCTCCTGTATACGGGTCGTGTTTTTGAAGATTGTGGTGTCGAAATTCACCCCGGCCGGGTTGTAGGCTTCGTCGACCAGGGCCTGGGCGATGGCCGGCACGGCATCGGCGACTGAACCGGCATCCCCGATCTCATCGTGCAGGAACGCATAGGCCTCACGCAGCAGCAGGCCGGCCGCCCGGTGCCGGGCATCGTGTGTGAAACAGAACAGGAAGAAATCGGACTCGACCGGCGCCCGGTCCAGGTCGACACAACCTTCCGGCCGGCTCACGAAGTTGCGGCCCGACAGACAGCAGTAGACAAAGGGCGCATTCATGAACCCAAGCGAGAACGTCAGGCGCCGCGGCCGCGCCGCGTTGATGCCGATGCCGTTCTTCTCCGCGACACCGCCGCCGGCGTGGATGCTGACATCCCTGCCGCCCATGGCATAGACCCGGCTGCCGGTGATCACCGACGTCGTGCCGTGGCTCGACCGGTCGGCGCGCACCAGCCATTCGTCTGCTCGCCACGGCTTTGACGGCACGTACTCGCCGTCGTCAACCAGCTGTGGATAGGTGGCGTCCGGACTGTTGCCGCCACGGTTGTTGCCGTACATGAACGCCGGGACGAACGCGAAGCCGTCCTCGTCCTCGGGCAGGGTCCAGACGAGACGGATCATGCAATGTCCCCGGCCCGAGGCCCGGAACTTTCCTGTGAGCCCGGCCTCACTCGCGGTCATGTCCAGACATACCTCGACCTGTTCGTCGGCACAGTGGAAATGCACGCGAACACCGGCATCATGGTTTTCGACGCGGCCCGCTTCGCAGCGGTGCTGCACCAGGTTGTTGGCGGGCCGGATCACACTGGCGGTGAGCGACCCTGCCGGGCACGCATCCAGCAGCACTGCGATGCGCGACGGATCGTCCTTCTTCAGCTCAAGCTCGTGCATGGGATCCCTCTAATCGTCCGTATTTCTGACAATTTCGTTCGCTCGAATTCAACAATGAACTGCCGCCGGAGTTCACGGCGTACCGTTCAGCGTTTCCGCAACATCGCCCTGATCGGACTTGCCTCCACTCCGGGCCCCCTCAGTGGTGCGGCACTCGGCCCGGCCAGGTCACAACAGCGCCGCATCCATGGAACGGGTGATGTCGATCCAGTCGCTCACGAGCATGTGTTTCGGGCTCACAGAAGGTTCCGCTCCTTCAGATAGGCGAGCTGGTGAACGATCTGGCTGTCACGGGCATCGATCAGAGACTGCGGGTCGCGCTCGCTCCAATCGTAGAAGCCCCGGCCACTCTTCATGCCCAGCTCACCGCGAGCGACGCTGTCGGCGAGTGCCGGGACCGGCTTGGGGTCGTTGCAGAGCGCTGCCGGCAGATACTGATGGATCGTCTCGATCAGATCGAGACCGACCAGGTCCATATTTTCGAGTGGCCCGACCGCCGCTAACCGCAAGCCGAAGGTCAGCCGCGCCACGCGGTCGATGTCGGCCGGGGAGGCAACGCCGCATTCAACCAGGTAAATCGCTTCGCGCCAAAGCGCATGAAGCATGCGATTGCCAATGAAGCCCGGCACATCTTTTTCAACGCGCACCGGGATCTTGCCGATCGACTCGATCAGTTCGCAAACCCGGTCCATGACACTGTCGAGCGTCTGCTCGCCGCGGACGACCTCCACCAACGGCATCAGGTGCGGCGGGTTCCAGAAGTGCGTTCCCACCAGCTGCTCCGCGCACCCGCTGCGGCGGCCCAGTTCCGTAATGCTCAGGCCGCTGGTGGTGGTGATAAAGATCGCACCGCGCATCCTGCAGCCGGCCAGCCGCTGGAACAGATCCACCTTCTGGTCCATCTCTTCGGCAATGCAGTCCATGACCAGGTCGGCCTGCTCGTCAACCGGGTGCAGATCGTGCACAGACTGGATCACGCCCCCGGATTGCGGGGACGGTCCGACATGAGACTGCATCCAGTCTTCAAGCGTTGCCAATGTCTGCTGCACCGCCTGGAGTTTGTCCGGGTTTCTACCCCAAAGCAGAACCTCGTAGCCGCTGCGCTTGAAGGCAACCGCTGCCGCGGCGCCCATCTGACCGATTCCGCAAATACCGATTCGGTGGATGTCCAGGCTTACTTCCATGCGGTTATCTTTCCCGTTTCGGCGGCGCCACGGAAATGCCTTCGAGCCCACCGCTCACCCGCCAGACTTCGCCGGTGACCCAGGATGCCGCGTCGCTGCAGAGGAACGCCACGGTGGCGGCGATGTCTGTCGGTTCGCCCCAGCGCCCGAGCGGCACGGCGGTGCGGATGCGCTCGATCATCTCGTCCTCGGTCAGGTCCAGCGACAGGCAGCGCTGGGCCATGACCTTCTTGTTGAACTCGGTGTAGACCGGGCCCGGACTCACGGCGTTGACCCGGACTCCGTAGGCCGCCAACTCCATTGCCAGGGTCCTGGTCAGGCTGATCACGCCGGCTTTCGAAACATTGTATGAAGCCACCAGGGCGGGCGGATTATGGGCGTTCATCGAGGCAATGTTGACAATGGCGCCGGACTCTTGACGTTCCATCTGACGGGCGGCCGCACGACAGCAATTGAAGGTGCCGGTGATATTCACATCCAGCACGCGCTGCCACTCATCGTCGCTCAGTTCGACAATCGGCACCACCTTCTGGCCGAGGCCGGCACTGTTCACCAGGATGTCGAGCCGGCCGTGGGCGGCAGCGATCTGTGCCATGACATCATCGACTTGACCGCTGTCGGTGACATCCAACCGCATGGCCGCTGCGGTGCTGCCTGCTTGACACAAGCTGTCGGCCGCCGACTGTGTTTTCTCGAGTTGCAGGTCGGCCAGTGTCACCGTGGCACCGGCCCCGGCCAGCTGCTCGGCAATGGCCAGCCCAAGGCCCTGGGCCGCGCCGGTGACGACGGCAACCATCCCGTCGACCGAGAATTCTGCGCTTGGTAAACTCATGAACGTATCTCCTCGAGGAATGCCGTTGAGGCGTTGGTCATGCATTTGATCGCGTGCGACGCGATGTAGCGGGCGCCGAGATCGATGAAGCGTTTTGCGGCTTCGCTATCCACCGTGATGCAGCCGGGGATCTTGCCGGCTTCGGCGATGCGCCGGATCGACGTGGCGACCAGCTCCTGCACCCGGCTGTCACCGACGCGGCCGGGAATGCCGAGACTGTTCGAAAGATCGACCGGGCCGAGGTAATAGATGTCGATGCCTTCGACCGCCAGCAGCTTGTCGAGGTTATTCACGGCATCTATGTGCTCGATGTGCGCGATGACCATAGTCTCGCGATTGGCAGTTGCGGTCTTGTCCGCGATCGGGCCCTGTAAGCCGTAGCCGAGCGCCCGGACGCCGGCGAGTCCGCGTTCGCCCTCCGGCCCGTACTTGCAGGCGGCGACTGCAGCGCACGCGTCCGCCGCGGTATTGATGTCGGGGATGTGTACGGCCTGCGCGCCGATGTCCAGGGCACGCAGGAGCAAGTGCGGCGAATTGTGTGTAACCCGGATGATCGGCGTCACCCCGGCGAGTTCGGCCGCGCGCACCATGTCCTCGGCGTCGCCGATGTCGACCGGGCCGTGCTCCATGTCGATGACGACAAAATCGAACCCGGTCATCGCGATGATCTCCGTCAACTTGGCTGACGGAATGTAGACGAAACTGCCGACCACCACCTGGCCGTCATCCAGTTTCTTTTTCATCTGGTTAACCATTCGCTGTCTCCTTTGACCCGTAAGGCCATGGTATCTGCGACCACAGCCCGCCATCGACGTAGAGTGTCTGGCCGGCGATGAATTGGGCCTTGTCACCGGCCAGAAAGACGACCGCATCGGCAACATCTTCGACCTGACCAACCCGGCCCAGGGGCGTCAATGGGCTCCAGGTCCCGGCGTAATCCGGGCTCTCCTCCCGGGTCCGCTCGATCTCGATGCAACCGGGGGCCACGCAGTTGACCCGAATGCCGTATCGTCCCAGTTCGACCGCTGCGACAACGGTAAATTGTTCGATTCCGCCTTTCGCAGCACAGTAGTCCACCAGGTTCGGGAACGGCGCTTTGTTGGCACCGGATCCGATGTTGACGATACTGCCGCCGCCCTGGTCTTTCATGATCAACGCCGCCTGCTGGGTGCAGAGGAAGGTGCCCTTGAGGTTGGTGCGGATGGTCCGGTCCCAGTCTGCTTCTTCAAGCTCGAGCAATGGCGCCCACGTCTGCACGCCGGCATTGTTGACCAGCAAATCGAGGCTGCCGGCTGCTTCCATGTGTTGCGCCAACATCTGCTTGACGGCATCCGAATTGCCGACGTCGCCGGCGCCGACCCAGCACGTCCCGCCGCTGTTGCGGATCGTCGACGCCGTCTCATCTGCGCCTTGCTCGTCACGGTTGTAGTTGACCGTGACCGACCATCCGGCGCGCGCCAGACCAATGGCAATGCCGCGGCCAACGCCCTTGCTGGCACCGGTGACCAGTGCACATTTACCATTTGATTCCATTCACATCTCAACCCAGGAGGCACCGTCGGCAGCCGAGGTCACGGCGCCATGGATGAACTGCATGCCACGCACGCCGTCGTAGACGGTCGGAAAGTTGTATGCCTCTGTCTTCATCGGTTCGCCGTCGAGGTGACAGCGGATCGCCTCGGCAATGCCGCAGTAGATTGTGGCAAACGCTTCTAAGTAGCCCTCCGGGTGTCCGCTCGGGATGCGGCTGCAATCGGCGGCGGGCTCCGAGATGTAGCCCTGGCCACGGGCCAGCGTCTGGCGCGGCTCACCATACTTGTACAGGTCGAGATAGTTCGGGTTCTCCTGGGCCCAGCGGATGGCGCCTTCGGAGCCGTACACACGCAGGATCAAGCCGTTCTCTTCGCCCGTCGCGATCTGGCTGATCGACAGCACCCCCTTGCCGCCGCCCTTGAAACGCAGGAGTGCATTGACATCCTCGTCCAGCACGCGATCGGGAAGAAACGTACTTTTGTCGGCGCACAATTCGGTAATCGGGTCGCCGGTGACGTATTCGAGCAGATTGACGCAGTGGGTGCCAACGTCTCCCAGCGTGCCGCCGGCGCCGGACTGCGTGGGGTCGACGCGCCAAGCCGCCTGTTTTTGGCCCAGTTTCTCGTGCGGCACCATCAGGAAATCCTGCAGGTACTCGATAATTACTTTGCGTACGGTGCCCATCTGCCCGGACTGAAAGAGGTGCCGCGCATGACGGACCATCGGGTGGCCGGTGTAGTTGTGGGTGAGGCCAAACACCAAGCCGCTCTGCTCGACGAGCTGCGCCAGGTCCTTTGCTTCATCGAGGTTGAACGTCATCGGCTTGTCGCAGACGACGTGCAGACCCGCGTCAAGAAAGGTCTTGGCGATGTCGAAATGGAGGTTGTTCGGGGTGACGATACTGACGAAATCGATGCGTTCGCCGACCGGCAGCGCTGCTTCGGCAGCGGCCATTTCCTGATACGTGGCATAGCATCGTTTGGGGTCCAGATAGAGCGCCGCGCCCGTCCGTTTCGTGTTGTCGAAATCACGCGAGAAGCAGCCCGCGACCATTTCTATCTGCCCGTCCATCGGCGCCACCAGCCGGTGTACCGCACCGATAAACGCCCCTTCGCCGCCACCGACCATACCCATCCTCAATTTGCGTTGCCATGAGTCCATGCTGTTGTTCTCCTTGTCCTAATGAGTGCGTTCAGTCCAAGCCGAGGATTGCGCGATTGCTGTCGTGGTTACTGTCACCGCCGGCGAAGTCATCGAATGTGACATCGGTTGTTTCGATGATATGATCGAGAATGAATGGCACCGCTTCCGCCGCGCCCTGGTCCGGGCCCTTGATGCAGCATTCCCATTCGAGGACCGCCCAGCCATCGTAGCCGGCCTCGGCGAGCAGCGTGAACACGCGCCGGAAATCCACCTGACCGTCGCCGAGCGAGCGGAATCTGCCGGCCCGGCCGGTCCACGATTCGTAGCCGCCATAGACCCCGACGCGACCTGATGGATTGAACTCGGCGTCTTTGACGTGAAAGCCGCTGATGCGACTGCCGTAGAGCTCGATGAAGTGGAGGTAATCAAGTTGTTGCAGCAGGAAATGACTGGGATCGTAATTGATGCATGCCGCCGGATGATCGGACGTATGCTTGAGGAACCGTTCGAACGTCGCGCCGTCGTAAATATCCGAGCCCGGGTGCAGCTCATATCCCAGGACACAGTCGTTGTCGGCCGCCTCATCCAGCAGCGGCAGCCAGCGCCGGGCCAGCTCGGTGAAGGCTTCGTCGATGATGCCGGCCGGCCGCTGCGGCCACGGATAGGTCATGTGCCAGGCGAATCCGCCGGAGAGTACCGGGATATTGCGGATCCCGAAGTTGGCCGACGCACGAATGCATTTCTGCAGCTCGGCCGTCGCCCAATCGGTTCTTTCCTGGCCGCGCAGTCCGGGTGGGTGAAAGCCATCGAACATGGTTTCGTAGGCCGGATGCACCGCGAGCACCTGACCGGCGAGGTAGCCGGCAATCTCCGTGGCTTCCAGCCCCATCGCTGCGAGGGTTCCCTGATACTCTTCGCAGTAGGTCTTGGAGTCGGCCGCCTGATCGATATCGATCACCCGGCCGTCCCACCCGGGAATCTGGACGCCCTTGTATCCCAGCCCAGCAACCCACGGGCCGATATTGTCGAGACAGTCGTACGGCGCTTCGTCACGCAGGAACTGGGCAAGAAAAATTGCGGGCCCTTTCATCTTACTCATGGATTGCTCCTTTCGCAGTAAACTTGGGTTGTCTGGAGTACGTAGTAGTTGACGCCAACGATGGGGCGTCATTTGGACATGCTGGTAGAGAGGCATGTTTTCCAGCAAACACTAATGGTCGCCAACCGGAATTCAATTGATCAGGCCCGACAATCTGAAAATCATGCGGCAACGGCTTGCTTTAGTCCGGCAGACCGGCACGGTTGCCGTTTCCTGCTTTCCTCGCGTACTATTGAAACAGCTGTATTTACGGACGAAATCCTGGATGCCTGTCACGAATCCGGGCTCGAGTAGTCGGTGGCATTTCTTCGTTCCTGATTTGAACACCGTTTTGTGTCGGATACGATCCCGTCATCATGCTGGCGCGGGCCGGGCCGCAGACAGCCGAGGCAGCGATGGCCCGGTCAAAGACCACACCCTGGCGAGAGAGCCGGTCCAGATTCGGTGTTGGAATGGCCCGGCAGTCATACAGCGACAGGAAATCGCAACGCAACTGGTCGCAGAGGATGACGAGGACATCACGCAGGTCTTGATGACCGCTCATGGAAATGGCTTCCACTCAATAGATCAAACCGGCAACTGCTCATCGATTCGATTCAGGATCTCACGCCCTTCTGCAAACCGATCGATGTTCTCGACCATGGACGCGTGCCTTTTCACGGCCGTGCCAAAGGTTTCACCGGCGACGTGAGGCGACACATACACATTCGGCAACTGGTAGACCGGCAGGTTCGGGTCCGAAGGTTCCGGGTCATGGACATCGATACCGGCGCCGGCAAGGCGGCCGTTCAGAAGTGCATCGTGCAGGGCTTTCTCGTCCACGAGTCCCCCGCGGGCAACGTTTACGAAACAGGCCGTCTTCTTCATCAGGCCGAGTCGACCGGCATCGATGATGTGTCGCGTTTTCTCGTGCAAATGCAAATGCAGCGAGAGATAGTCACATTCGGGGAGCAGGCGATCCAGGTCGTCATCAGTTGTCCCCATGAAGTCAGGGCCGATGTCGTCGATGACGTCCTGGTCGATCCGGCGAACGTCGATTCCAAAAACTCGCATGTCAAAGGCCTTTGCCCGCCTTGCCAATGCCTGTCCGCTGGCTCCGAACCCTACAATGAGAACGGTTTTTCCCGCCACATCACCGATCATGGGCGCGTACAACTTGCGATCCTGAAAATATTCCTGGCATTTATTGAATGTTCGGGCGAGCAACAGCATGAACATCATGGCGCACTCTGCCAGTGCCACACTACTGTGGGCCCCCGGACAGTAGGTCATCATGAAGCCCTTGTGCCGCATGTATTCGATGTCGCAGTGGTCGACACCGCTTGAGACGATCTGCCACAGCTTGCAGTCCCCGGCCGCGTCCATCATCTCGCGCGTGCCGCGTCCACCGCTGTCGACCACGACCTCGACCCCGTCGAACTGGGGTGCAACCGGCTTGGATGCGTCATATACCGACAGGTCGTGGCGATCACCCACCTGCTCGATTATATTTTCCTGCCAGAACGGATCGCAGTACAACTCGGGCACGTAAAGCGTTTTGACTTTTCGCATGTTTCAACTTTTCAACGAGTCTTTCGACTGCTCACAACACTCGATCACGTTCTTGCACGCGGCGTGCAGCATCCATTCGTCACCGTCCACGAGCAGCATCTTGTAGCCCTCTCGAATCGGTGCATCAAAGGTTTCGGCAGTACAGGGAATAGCATCGACATCCGTGCCGGGCGGTTTGCCTGCGTTGTGCGCGGCCGCCAAGACGGTTTCTACCGCTTCCTTGAAGCGGGGGTGTTCAAACTCTCGAGGGATGCCGAGGGAGATGGAAAGATCGAAGGGACCAACGATATACGAATCCACACCTTCGACGGCAAAAATCTCGTCGATGTTGGCCACGGCCTGCGCCGTTTCTATGATCACGAGACAGACGACGTTATCGTTCGCCTCGTCGAAGTAGTCCGCATCAAAACCAAATCCCGAAGCCCGTGCCGGGCCGTAACCGCGCGTGCCCTGGGGCGGGTACCGGCAGACCTCCGCAGCGCAGTGGGCTTCTTCCGCACTGTTGATGAAAGGCACCAGCACGCCTCCCGCTCCCATATCGAGGTAAAGCCGGATCACATCCGGGTCGTTATTCGGTACGCGCACGATCGGTGTCGCTTCCGACGAGGCAAGTCCCTGCAACTGTGCCTGAACGCCAATGGGCGTCTGCGGCGCATGTTCAGTGTCAATGACCACGTAATCAAATCCCGCCTTGCCAAAGAGCTCGGCGATGGCTGGCACACCAAATCGAAGTTGTGCGCCAATCACAACTTCACCGGCACAGAGCCGCTGCTTCAGTCGGTTTTTCATAAGCTCCTCGGGAAAAGTCGATGGCACTGTTTCACGTTGGACAGTCAAGCCATTGTTTCTACGGACACGCGACGCACGGAAAAGCCGTCGTCGAAAACGGCGACCAGCTTGAATGCAGTTTCCTCGGGGTACTGCAGCTGGCGACACGTTCCGATGCTGGTGATCAGGGGAACACCCTGCCAGGTAACATCGATATCCTGATGCCAGTGGCCGGAGAGAACACAGGTGATTTTGCTCTCCTTAAAAAACTGCACCAGTTGATGACGGTTTGGCATATTCCAGTAACATTCTTCCTCGTCCGGATGCTGTATGAACAGCGGCCAGTGCATAATCACGAAACGATGAGTCGCGTCTGCCGGCACCGCCGCCACCGTCTCACGCAGGTACGCCCATTCCTCCGCCTGCGCCGCTGCCTCGAGATCGCCGCGCAATGCTGCGGCATTGAAGCCGACGAAAAAACAGCCCTTGTGGTTTAACGTGAACCGGTTCGGCGTCGCCTCGTGCGTCATGTAGACCTCGTGCTGGTCGTGGTTCCCCGACACACCGTACCACGGTACCTTCAAACGCGCGGCACCGGCCAGGAAAACGTCACGCTGCTCTACAGACTCGCCGTGATTGACGTGGTCGCCGCCGAAAATAACGAGATCGACATCATCGTTGGCATTGATAAAATCGACAGCCTTGTCCAGCCGTGCCCGGGCGGAGTCATCGGTTTCCAGCCCATTCGGGCTCGCCATGCCGATCTGTGGGTCAGTGATGAATGCAAAGGTGAACATGGGTAAACGTACGCCATCGATGGATGGGTTCAAAGTCGCCGATACAGATTACCCCCTTCGAACAGCACGAAGCTCGAAAACCGCGAACAAGCCATGGAGCAGTCCGTGTCCTCCCTGGCGTTTGATTTTTGTCATTGCCCCATTTAGTATTCTGTTGGTTCAAAATTCAACATACCGGGGATTCTTGTGAAGAGCAGCACACTGAAGATCAAGAACGAGACACTGACGAAACTGGATCACTACGTATTGACGCGCGGTGTGCCCCTGCCGCGGGGAGCGGTACAGGATGCGAAGGGCACATCGGTCAGGGATGCCAAGGGGAAAGTGCTGCCGAGCGAATGCAAGGTCCTGCAGCACCGGCCCGACGGCAGCGTTGAGTGGATGCTAATGGATATTCTGCTCAAGCTTGCCGGCGAGGAGGCGACGACGATAACCGTCAGTCCCAAACCCGCGCGGCAACCCGCCGTGACCAATCCCGTAGTCCTGCGGAAGAAGGGGCAGCTGGTAACCATCTCCAACGGCGTCAGTAAAATCACCGTGAACGGTTCGGGCGGGTCCCTGATCCACGAGCTGGTCATCGACGGGAAGACCATCGTCGACCAGTCGACTCTCGTGGACCTTCACGTCGTGGACGGTGGCGGGAAGATCCATCGTGCCAGCCTGAGCGGCGCGTACAGCGTGACCGTGGTGCATCAAAATCGATTGCGCACCGAGATTAAAGTGGCAGGCAAGCACGCCGCACGTGACGAGACGACATTCATGGACTTTGCACTGCGCTTCACCATCACGGCGGGCAGTCCGGACATCAAGATGGAGCACACCTTCTATTGCCGGGAACCGAGCGAAGACCGGATTCACGTTCGTTCCATGTGCCTGGTCATGCCGACGCTGATGGATCGTGGCGCGACGAAGCTTCTGGGCCAGCGGCATCACGGCGAGGACATGTCGCATCGCAACCTCAAGGTCGAGGAGAATGTCGAGATCGTCGCGAGCAGTGTCGGTGACATAGACAATTACGCCCAGAACTTCGAGGGTGCAGCTGTCGCGCATCCGTCCGCGGGCGGCGAGGTTTTCATCCGCAACGTGGACAGCCTCAGGGAAGATTGGACCGAGTACCCGGTTCAAATGCGGCCCGATTACACGGGTGGATTCCGGGCCCACTCGTGGGTCGGCGCGCAACGTTCCGTGACACCGATAATCGGCTGGCGGGAAAAAGGCTTCACGGTCGCCACGGCATTCGAGCATTTTCGCCAGCTCCATCCAAAATCCATCGCCATTGATGAAAACGTCATCACCTACTCGATCTGGCCGGGGTGGTCCCACCCGATGGTGGTTGTCCAGGGGGTCAGCAAGAGTCACATCATCTGGTTGACGGGTGCGGCCAAAGCGATGACTATGAACCAGGTTTCCGATGTGCAGGGTCGCTGGGAATACGGCTACGTGGAACCGGTCGATGTCTCCTTCGATCCCGCCTGGCCGGCCTTCTGTGAAGTGTTGGACTGCCAGCATTTCCTCAAGTACCAACCCGAGAAATATTCATTGCTCGAAAACCTCCTCGAGCCGGCATCGCAAGCGGGAAACCCGAATCGACATTCCTATGACCGCCAGTCGGCGATCGGCATGTTTCACTTCGCCGACCTGGTCAATGCCGAGGGAACGCAGTGCGAGAATAACGAGGACGACTGCCAGGTCCTCTTTCCGCTGCAGCATTTCCTGCGGACCGGTCACACGTATGCCTGGGATTTCGGGAAAGAGGCGGCTCGGCACTACATGGAAGTGGACTTCTGCGAGTGGAGCACCCGCCCACGCCAACGGGGCGGGCTGATTCCGCATACCTCGCAACACTTCATCGGCAACGTCTACCCGAGTCACCAGTGGGTCGAGGGCCTGCTCGCTTATTATTACCTGAGCGGCGACGAGCGCGCCCGCCACGCCGTGGTCAGCGTCGGCGATAATCATGTGTGGTGGGCAGCCAACAAGCTCGACTGCTTTTCTGACGGGCGCGAGGCCGGCATGCCGCTCGTCAACCTGGCGCTGGTCTACGGGCTGACGCGCGACAAGAAATACATCAAGGCGGCAAGGCAAATCATCGACGGCTTTGTTCTCAAATGCGTGAAGAAGCACGGGTCATTCAAATACCCCTACCCGCAGAGCAAAAGGAAACACCCGGAAAAGCTGTTTACCGGCTACGGCGACTGGTCTACCTTTTCGGGACTCTTCCGGCTGTGGCAGCAGACGGGCGACGAGGACTTTCGCGCGCTGGCGGTGAAGCTGACCGAGCAGGCATTTTATCCCGGGTCAATCCCCGTCAACGACGATCGACAAATGGACTTTTTCTCGATCTGGGCGCTGGCCGTCATGACCGGCGACACGGACGCCGCCATCAAGCGCGTTGAGCCCGCAATCCCGATGTTCCTGCGACGGGGCGGCAACGCCGTGCGGCGTTTGCATTTCTTGAAAATACTCGATGAGCGCGGCATGATTGACGAAAAGTGTGTCGGCCATCGACCCGGAGATATCCCATGGGAACGGCATCCGGATTGATGTTTTTCAGGTGCCGCGAGGAATCAAGCTAGGCTTCCGTGGGCAACACCAGCACCAGGTAGTCGTCGTCTGATTCCGGCATGTCGATGACGCTCGACCCGTGGATGGTTTCGGTTCGCACACAGCGTTTTTCATTCAGCGAAAAGACCTGGCACAGCAACGGCTGCGCCGGGAGGTTCTGCAGATCGATCGTGCATGCAGCCGGCTCCGGCATCCGGTGGAAGTTGCCGGCGAGATAGACGTGACCGTCACGGACGATGTGGTTCGTGCAGTTATAAAAGTAGGCGATCAGCGTCTGCCGGTCTGCAGACCACAGGTAGCTCGCCCGATAGTCCGCTGAAACACGCAACGGCCCGGATGACAGAACATCGTCGGGCAACGTCGGTGCCGTGTAGGATTCGGTCGCATCGAGCATCGTGACACCGGCAGGCTCCGGGTCGCCCGGTTGCACGTAACTGGTCATCAGCGGCAGTGCCGAAAAGAACGCCTCGTATTTCTCCAACACCAGGCGGCCGTCGAAACCATCCGGCCCGCTCCCGACATTCGTGCCATCGACCCGGATCGCGACCGGTGCCTGGAGGAACGCCTGCGACCAGTCGACGGCGTCGCGAACCTGCCGGAACACAATCCGTTCGTCTTCGGCATGTTGCTCGCCCCAGGTGATCAGCAGCGGTATACGATGGACCAGCCCGATATAGAGATTATCGCGCAGCCGCCGACGATAGTGCCCGGTACCGCACCAGGTATCCTCCTGGCCCATGAACCGTTTGTACAGATGCGGGCACGGCCAGCTGCCTTCGCCCATGAAGTAGTCTCCGAGCTGCAGGAACTTGAGCTCGATGGCGAGATCGAGTTCCGGCTTCAGTTCCATACCCATCCAGTACATGCGGCTGCCTGCCAGCTCCGCTTCCCAGGCGACGTCGGTCCGGCAGCCCTCGGGGAAGCCGGCCGTCCACTCATGGACGATCCACGCCGCCCGGTGTGCGTCCGGCAGATCGAAGAGGCGGTGGATCGGTTCGATTATGTAGATGTGGTTCGGCATCTGTTTCTGCATGAAACGATACGCGTCATTGACCCGCTCCGGGCCGGCGGCAATGTCACCCTCGCCAGAGGTCGAGACGCAGAAGAGTGCCGTTTCGTCGCGGTACATGTCGGCGAAATCCTGCAGGTACCCATGAAAGAGTTCATCGAACCGCGACCCGTTACCGGGGTGCGTCCAGTCCTCGTCCTTAAAGCCCGCCTCGAGATACTGGCGCAGCACTGGTGTCTGATTTCCCTGCGTCTGACTGGTGCCGTATGGGTAGTGGGAAACGGCCTGCTCCAGAACGAGGCCGTGGCGCGCCGCCACCCGCATGACCAGCGCCAGCTGCTCTGCAGCGCGGGGTATGATGTGCCCGCAAGCGTCTAACTTTTCCCAGATGCCCCAACCGACGAGCAGGTGAATCAGATCCCAGCCGCACGACTGCAGGTATTCGAAGCGCCAGGTCAATTCCGCCTCGGTCATCGCGTCCCAGTAATGCCAGTGCTCAGCGTCCGGATTAGCGTCCAGCTCGGCCTGTCCCTGCACCAGTGTTTCTTCCGGCGTACCGATGTCACGGACAAATGCCATGTCCGCGGCAGAGCCGCTGAGCGGCCCCTGCACCTTGCCGTCCCGGACCAGGCTGTGAGCGTCCGATTCATAGCTCAGGAAAATGCCGTCCGTCACCCGGAGCACGAGGGTGCTCGTCGCGTCAATGGCACCGGAGGCTGTCAGTTCCGCCTCGTATTCACCCACCGGCAAGTCGGTAAAGGACCCGCTCCACACACCGTCGGCCGCAATCAGCTCGGCGACGTGGTCCCCTGACCTGGCCGTCACCTGCACCGTCTGAGGATCCGGGATCTGTCCGTCCGCGTCAATGACAACAGCCGAGATCGGCATGCCCGTTTTTTCGACATTCTGTGCCGTTCGCACGACCGGCAGACAGGGCACCAGCGCCGCGTGACCCGCCATCGATGCGGCAAAAGTGATGGCTGCTTCGGCTTCGGGCGTTTCCGTCCACAGGCCGACTGCTATATGCACCGCCGCGAAGTGGAGCGCGTAACCTTTGGCTGCCATGGCGGCAGCCAGATCCAACGTCACGGAGCCCGGCTCGGTGTGCCAGTTACTGGCCAGCAGGGGCGGACCAGTCCGGCTCTTGATCAGCACACATACCTGCCACTGCGCGGTGGCGTCGCTGACCGTGACACTCAGAATCGGATGCTGGTCAAGGTTGACCTGCAGCTCGGGCAACGCCACAACTTCCCGCTGCCGTGCCGAGCGCTTTTCGAACGTCAGTTCGGAACCGGCATACTGCAGCGGATTGGCCGGATCACTGAACCAGTCGCTGACCCGCGCCTCGCCGGTGAGCTCGAGATTGCCGGCGGCTTCATACGCCAGAACAGTACGATTGGGCGTCGCAGCCCAGCGCATGGCACGATTGAACGTCCGCGACTGCCCGAGAAAAGCGCAATACTCCGGCTCCGTTTGCCGTCCAGGTATACGCGGTTCATGGTAGACTTCATCGGCGTGCCCCCCGAGCGCGAAGTCCGGGCGCTCCGTTGAAGCGGTACCGTCATCCCACTGCACGGTGCCCCATGAGCCAATGCCGGCAGCCCGGCGATTCTCCGACTCATTTGTTTCATCATCACTCATGTCGATTCCTTCACGTTTCTGTAGGGCTTCAAAGTAGTGCGGCTCTCCGTTCGCGCCAAGTAGGACGGACACGGAGAGCCGCCCTGCTGGTTACGCCTCCAGCACCCGGATTTCGTAAATGCCCGCTTCCTTGTCTTCGTGGAGCTGCGCGAGAATTCCGAGAGCGCTGGTGGTTGGACGAGCATCGATCTGCAGATCACACCGACGACGGTGTCCCGGTGATCCGGTAGATCGTGTAGGGTTCCGTTCTCAGCGTCCCGCGGGCATCCTCGGGTGTGGCGGATTCGCCGGAAATGCGCTCGACGCGAGCGCTGTCCGGCAGCTCATAATCGAACGCCGCGTAGGCGAACAGAGCGCGACCGGCCTCCGCCTGCCACTCGACCCCGCGGTCGTCGGGCAGCAACCGGCGGGTCTCCATCAACGACTTGACCTGGTTGAAGGTATGGTAGTAGCTTGTCATCGCATCGAGGTTGCTCGGCCACTGGTCAACGATATCGTCTTCGTGTTCGCCGAGCATGAGCAGCGAGTAATTGGCCAGCGCGCGAAAACACTGCTCCTTCACCTGCTGCTCTGTCCGGCTCGGATGTATGTGTACCATTGGCAGTGTGCCGATCAGCATGTCCTCGTGGCCGACCCACCAGGACCAGTCGTTCTGACCGGCTACGGCATGCGTCGCGGCGGGGTTGTCCGTGATGTTGTCGCCCATGCCGAAACGACCGACGCCCATGGGACCGATTCCTTCATTGGATATCGCCTTGACGCCCATCTTGTTGAGGCCACCGATGAAACGGGCGACGCCCGCGGTATTGGGCTGCATCCCGGCCTGGTAATCGACGCCCATCATCGCGAAATTCCCGATCGAGTCGAAGAAGACATAGTCGAGCCCGTGCCGTTTCCATTCCGCAAACGACTCCAGCAGCCAGTCACAGGCGGTGTTCCAGTTGAGGCCCCAGGTGACATTGATGATCGGGCCGCCCGAGTGAGGCCGCGTGTTGACGGCACGACACGCGAACTCGGGATGCTCCTTGAAAATCGGCGCATTCGGCGAGAGCTGCCCACCGACCCATTGGCCGACCTCCAGCCCGGCAGCCTTACCCGCCGCGTAGAACGCTTCCCACGCCTCCCAGCCGCCCCAGAATTCGGCCATTCGATAGTGCCAGCAATTGCAGGTGGAGCTGGTCACCAGGTCACCGTGAATCCCGCTCTGCAATTTGTACGTATAGCCGTTTTCCGATATATCTGATTCACCCATCGGCTCAGGGAACACGCGGCGCACACCGGCCGCTGCGAGGGCCGGCAGGTGTTCCGCCCAACCGGCCAGCGCGTTCTCCGGGGCATACGGTTTGCCCGCGATATATATCAGCAGCTTGCCGTCGTCGTCAAGCTCCGGCCGGTAGGCCAGCCCACACTCGGGCAGGAGATAAGGCGTGTTGACATCGAACGCGGCGCGCACCACCCCCTGCGCATGCTGCAGGGCCCGCAGCCAGCGGTCATGCATCAGATGCGCCTGCGCGCCCTCGGGCGGGGGCGGCGCCAGGAGGATGCATTTGCGCGGGAACGTCAGGTCCTGCCCCAGGGGCTGCAGACACTTGTCGAGCACGAAGACGACGTCCTCGCCTTTGTTCTTTTGGATCATGGAATGCACGTCCACGAACTCCGGCCAGTAGCCGAGCAGGGAGCCTGCGGGCCCATACTGGAAATCGAAGCACTGCATGGGGCTGTAGCGTGAACTGAACTGGAACGACACGCCGTGCGGGTTACCCGCCTGCCCTAATTGCCGCCAGCAGGTCGTGGTAAAGTCGGTGTCCGTTTCACAATGGTACACGGGCGGGTTCACCTGCCCCTGGCTCAGGAGCGTATTCCCCGAGGCGTTCCCACCCAGCTCCCAGGTCGCCGTCATGGTGATCTGGTGGATCGACCGCTGATCGCTGCGGAAGCTCAAGGCGTAGGAGAAACCGTCGTACTGCACCCCGTCCAGGGTAAGCTGTTCGGGCTTGAGCCGCCATTCGACGGTATCCTCGAAGGGCCCGCCTTCGACCCGCGGCCAGGCCAGCTGACTGTCGTACTCGTCGCGATATTCCCCGAACAGTCCCTGCCTGCCGAAGGCGGTGGTCAGCAGCACGACATCGGCACCGTCGGTTTGCACGTCATCGAGGCGGAATGAGTCGTACCGAATGCCATCCGGCGTCATGATGTC
>CAJWLW010000025.1 GCA_913042885.1 uncultured Lentisphaeria bacterium
TGCGGTCGGCGATCCACGGGCAGAGTTTTTTCTTGGCGGCGATAGCGCTGCCAAGCTCGTAGAGAATGGGTTCCTCGCCGGCCACCATCAGGGCGCTGCGCAGCAGTTTGTTGTTGGCCCAGTCGTTGACCTTTGTGCTGGTGATGTAGCGAATCCAATCCTGATCGAACACCAGGAGCGTTGCAATCCCTTCCTTGACCATCTGTTCGCTGGTCTTGCGAACCCGATCCTTGCGAAGCTTGTCGTAGTCAATGCGGATTTCGCAATCTTTGGCCATTAATCCCAGAGTCATGATAGAAGTCTCCTTGCTTTTGAACTGCGATGCTTACGCAAAATACAATCCGCCGTTGAGATTGAGTAGCCCCCCGGTCATGTACGAGCCGGCATCGGAGGACAGCCACATGATTGTGCCTGCCATGTCCCGTCCTTCCGCGTACCGGCCGAGGGGAATCGTTTCCAGTTCCTCGTCTTTCAGTTCATCGAACGTCATGCCCCGTTCTTTCGCTTCGTTACGCATAAAGCTCCAGTGCATTTCGGTGGCCGCCAGGCCGGGGCACATGGCGTTGACGGTCACGTTGTACGGGGCCATCTCGCGCGCCAGGGAGATCGTCAGCGTATGAACTGCGCCCTTCGAGGAACAGTAGGCCGCATACCCCGGGAAACCGAGCTTGCCTCCGTAGGAACCCAGGTTGACGATGGCGCCGTGCTTTTGTTCCCGCATTTGCTGAGAGGCGTATTTGCAGCCGAAGAAGATTCCCTTGAAATTGACCGAGAAAATCCGATCGATTATCTCGACATCCATGTCGGCCACGGGTCCTTCATTCAGATGCATGCCGGCGTTGTTCACCATGATGTCGAGCCGGCCGAACTTCTCGACCGCGCCGGCAATCAAGTCGCGGACAGCGGCTTCATCACTTACATCGACTTCCTTGGAATAGCCATCGTTTTCCGGATGGGCTTCTTTAATGGCGTCGAACATTTCGTGAACATTGGGTGAAATATCGGCAACCACAACGTGCACGCCGTGTTCAGCCAATGTTTCCGCTGTTCCTTGCCCGAGTCCCCTGGCTGCTCCGGTAATCACTGCGACTTTGCCCGCGATATCGCTGAAAAGTTGCTTGGCCATGTGAACCTTCCTGTTGGCTGTTGGATGAATGGTGCCTGACGAAAACCCCGCTGCACGGGGATTCCCATTCAGCCACTGAACAGACATGTATGAATTTGGGTTTGGCGGTATAGTTACGGTATTCGCAGGTCATGGAAGGTCAAGCGAAACGGCAGTAAGATGTACGGGACGGATTAATGAAACGCAACGGATGGGGCCGGGACAAGATGGATACCCGCCTCTAACTGAATGGAATCTTACAATGGCGAGATCGCATGCACTTGCAAACGGGGACAGCCCTGCGGTTGCCTGGCAATTGAACGAAAGCGGTATTGCGGTATGGCCGGTCGGTGCTTTTGAGCAACACGGTCCGCACTTGCCGGTGAATACGGATGGCCTGCTGGCGCAATATTTTTCCGAATTCGTCGCCGCCGGACTGGGCGCCTGCCTACTGCCGCTGCAGGCCGTCGGCACCAGCCTGGAACACACCGGGTTTCGCGGATCCTTCAGCCTGACACCGGAGTTGCTGATGCAGCTCGTCCGCAATTGGGCGGATGAGCTGGAAGCCCAGAATTTTCACACCTGCATCGTCGTCAACTTTCACGGCGGCAACTTTTCATTGGCTCCGGCGATCCGCGACATCAACCGCAAAGACCGGCGCATCAAGTTTCTCCTGGTCAATTCCTGGGAGTTTATTTCTCGTGCCACCGAAGAGGTCCACGGCGGGGAGTTCGAAACTAGCCTGATGCTCCACCTCTTTCCGTCGCTGGTGAAGAAAAACGCTGTCGACGAGGATCCGTACACGGCGGAACCACCGTTCGGTAAAAGCGACCTGAACACGTTCGGGTTTGGCCGGATGAGTTGCTCAGGAGTGTGGGGATACCCGACGAAAGCCAGTGCCGCAAAGGGCAGAAAGTGGCTCGCGGGGATGAAGGCGGGCATGCTGCCGCATATCAACAAGCAACTCGACCGGCTGTCGCAGGATCGGCGCTACGGCGGCCCGGGACCTGTTGCCTTGCGGCCGATGACCGAAGCGGATATTCCCCTCGGCATGCGCTTGAAGCGCCTGGCTCACTGGAACCAGCTCGAGGGTGACTGGCGGATGCTGCTGGCTGCATCCGGCGGCGGAAATTTCGTCGCGCTTCACAATGGCACGGCGGCCGGCACGGTCACGACGGTGACCTATCAGGATCACTTTTCATGGATCGGCATGGTGCTTGTCGATCCGGCCAGCCGCCGGTGCGGCGTGGGCAAGGCGCTGCTGACGGCTGCGGTTGATTACGCCGGGGCGTTCGGGCCGGTTCGGCTCGACGCGACGCCGGCCGGCGAAAAGCTCTACGATGCACTGGGGTTTCGGGAGGAGTCTCGGCTGGCCCGTTACGAGTGCCGGAACTTCGCGGCCGTACTGCCGGCCGCGGCGTTGAGAACCAAGCCGATCACTGCGAGATCGATCAACGCCGTAGCCAGGTATGACGTGCAAATATTCGGGGCCGAGCGGAAATCTGTTCTGAAATCGCTGCAGTCGATGGCGCCGGAACTTGGATTCGTGGCGATGGACGGCAAGGCGATCATCGGGTTTTGCCTGGGCAGGGCAGGGGAAAACTTTACGCAAATCGGCCCGGTGGTAGCCGATTCGCCAACCGTTGCCGCGGCGCTGCTCTATCAAGCTCTCGCACAATGCCGGGGGCAGGATGTGATCATCGACAGCCTTGACCGGCAGGCGGCGTTCAACGGGGTTTTAGCGGAACTCGGCTTTCAGGTGCAGCGCCCGTTCATCCGCATGTGCAAGGGCAAGCTGAAGCACCCGGGTGTTCCGCAGATGCAGTTCGCCATCGCGGGACCCGAGGTGGGATAGAATGTGTTTGCAGCGCTGCGCAATATGAACGCATACTCGCACAGGACAGTTCGCTGTCTTGAGGCGTGGGCTTAGGTGAGCGGCAGGGTGCTTACCGTTGTTGCAGGCGCCAGCGCAGGTGCTCGGCCAGCTTTACATTTCCCTCTGCAGTCGCCAGTTCGATTGCCTTCTGGTACTGGGCAACCCCGTCGTTCGGCATATTCTGGATGAAGAAGGCGTCGCCCAGATTCACCCGGCTATGGGCGTTGTTCGGTTGCAGTTCGATCGATTTTTTCAGGTGAACGATCGCGGCAGGATCACGCTTTTGGTTGAGCAAGGCCCCGAGAAGGCGCAGCCATTCGGGGTTCTCGGGTGAGAGCCGCACCGCTTCGAGAAAATGCTGGCGAGCCCGATCGAACTGTTGCAGATAGACCAATGAATTGCCCAGCAGGGCGTGCGCGTGGGACGACCCGGGATTGATCCGAAGCGCCTCGTTGCATTGCTGTGCCGTCTGGGCAAATTGTTCGGAACGGACGAGGGCCTCCGCCAGTTCAATGCGCCACTCGTAGACGTCCGGTGCGAGTTCGACGGCTTTTCTCAGTGCCGTCGCGGCCTCCTCGTTCTTTTCCTGGTACCGCAGAATAGTGGCGAGCTGTCCGTAGACACCCGCCCCGCCCCGCTGATGCTCGGCTGCATCGCGGAGATAGAGAGCGGCATTGTCGAAAATCCTCTGTCTATTCTCAGCACGCTCCGATCGCAGCAGGAAAAGTTGTGCCAGGTGTTCCATGCTCATGTGCTGCGGCGACTCGAGCCAGCGGGCTTCGAACGGAACGGACAGCCTTCGGCGCTGCCGTACGTCGGCGCTGAGCAGTTTGACATCCTCCAGCAGCGTGTCGACATCGACCGTCCCGCGATAAACCGCCATGATCCGCCCTTTGTCATCGACCAGGAAGCTGGTCGGCACCGCCAGTGGCACGACGCGTGCGAAGATATGGTCGTTGACTGTCTGCAGGCCGTCCAGCGACGCGCCATCGATCAGACCCACCTCGAAGGGGAACTGCAGCTTGTCGAGCAAGCGCCAGGCATTCGCCGTCTCGGCCTGCTTTCTTTCATCGATGCTGTCGACGCTCAGGGCGATGATGTTCAGCCCGGTGTTTTTCAGCTGCTGTTGTTGCCGGGTCCACTGCTTCAATTCGCGGTGGCAGGGCGCGCACCAGCTGGCCCAGAGGTTGACCAGCGTCGGGCCCTTGTTGCGGAAGTTCAGAGATACTTGCGCACCTTTTCGATCCCGGTAGCTGATATGGGGCAGCAGCGGTCCGGACGCCAGAAACGTGCGCCCCGCACTGGTCGCCGGCTTGCCGTCAAGGATAGTGGGCGTAAGGGGCGTCGACCCGGGCGGGCGCGTCCACCGACGGGCTTCGCCGGTGCCCTGAGTAACATGGTACTGACGGTCGGGCTGCAGACCGGTGAACGTCTCGGGCTCGCCGCCGGGCCAGCGGACAGTCACCTTCTCGATCGAGGTACTGCTGCCCAGCCCAAAGTGCAGCCACTTGCTGGATTGGGCGAGAAAGCCCTCTCCGGCGCGCAGGGTCCGGATCAAAGGTTTCGCCGCGTCGCCACCCAAGTGGACCTTGACCCTGGCGCCGATGGCGTCCCGATTACACGTCTTACCTTCCAGGCGAATCGCCAGGAAGTGGTTCCCCGTAGGCACGTCGTTGCGCATGTACCGGAGCTGCGGCGCCGTGCGATTGCGCAGCCATAAATCGAGGTCCCCGTCGTGATCCCAGTCGACGAAGGCGGCGCCGCGGCCGTCGTCGGAAAAATCGAGGCCGCTGATCGGGGAGATATCCGCGAACCGACCATTCTGCATGTTGAGGAAGACGCAGTGCCGCTCGTAGCCGCTCATCGAGCGGCCCTCCTCCTGCATGCGCACAACCTCGAAGTTAACCGCCCGGTAGGCCTCTTCCTCCCCCGCACGGTTTGGTACTTGCGACACGACCTGCCGCCAAAAAAAACTTCACAAATCCTTCGTGTCGGGAGCGGACAGGTTGCCGTTGGTCACCAGAATATCGGCCCAGCCGTTGTTGTTGAGGTCGCAGAATAGAGAGGACCACGCCCACCGGCCCATCGTCACCCCCGCATCGACACTCACGTCGGTAAAGGTGCTGTCGCCGTTGTTGGCAAAGAGGGTGTTACCCCGCGCCAGGCGTTGGAAGGATTTGCGGGCGAAAGGGGACAGGTCGCGCGTGAATTGATCCTGCGTAACGATCCGGTTGCCGGCGTTCGAGTACATGTTGCTGATGTAAACGTCCATCAGGCCGTCGCGGTTGTAGTCGCCCCACGTGACCGACATGCCGGAGGCGATGTCCTCGACATCCGCCGTTGCGGCGACATCGACAAACCTGCCGTTGTCGTTGCGATACAGGCAGTTGCGGCCGAAATCGTTGGCCAGATAGAGATCCTGATCGCCGTCATTGTCATAATCCTCCCAGGCGGCGGCGAAGGTGAAGCGACTGTTGTTGGCATCCAGCCCGGTCTCGACAGTGACGTCGGTGAATTCGAAGTCGCCGTCGTTGCGCAGCAGGAAGTTTCTGGCACCGTTATTGGCGTCGTAATAAGGAATCGGCAGTGCGGCGCGATCCGATTCGGCGGCGTTGGGGTTGTAGCGGCCGGCAAAGAGATCGAGGTCGCCGTCCTCGTCGTAGTCGGCCGCGCAAAGGGCAAAGGCCATCCCGGCGCTGGTGATGTGCGAAGCCTGCTCGAAATGTCCCGTGCCGTCATTGGCGAGGATAACCACCCCGGCGCGCGTGCCGATCGCCAGGTCCTGGTCGCCGTCGTTGTCGAGGTCGACGAACAGGGCGGAGACGGTTGTATCGGCGAAATTGACGCCCGCCTCGCTCGAGCGGTCGGTTGCGGTGGAATCCGGGTTCTGGAAGAAGAGGCGATTGGGCAGTCCGCCGGCCTCGCAGAGGTACAGGTCGTCCAGGCCGTCGCCGTTCGCGTCGCCGATTGCCAGGCCGGAGTAGCCGGCAATATGCTGGCCATGGGCCCGCTCGAGCCTGCCGATCCAATGAAACGTGCCGTGCATCACCTGTTCCCGGAAAAAGTCATTGCCGCCGATCGCTGCCTCGGTACAGTCTGCGAACAGCGGTGTTTGCGGAGTTCGCAGAATCGTCTCCTGGTAATCGACCAGGCCGATCGTGTGCAGGCGCGGCGGGGTACTGGTTTGCCAGACGCTTTCCCAGGTGGATAAAACAGCCGAGCCCCGGGCCCGGATCGACACATGCTGCCGCGTGGTGGCCCGGTCAGGGTCCTGCTCGACCCGGAAGATCTTGATATCGACCTGCAGTTCCCCGGCCCCGGCGAACGGCTCCCGAAGCCGGCCAAGGGCCGCGGCAAGGCCGTCGACCCCGTGATGGGTGTCGAGGCCCTTGGCAGGATCCAGCGGGTTCTCGGCGGCAAGAACCGTCAGGACTTCGTCGCCATAGCGTTCCTGCACATTTGCGGGCCGAAGGCCGCTGCAGGAAAACTTGTTTGTCACCAGGGGCGCGAGCCGGGCCGGGTCGATGGAATGGGACTGCTCGAGCAGGCTGCCCAGTATCTTTAATTGCGCTTTTGCCGCCTTGCTGAACACCTCCGTGTGCCAGCCGTCGTCGGCGGGATCGTCGGTGAAGAGCGAGTCGATCGGACGGCCGTCGATGGTGGCGGTGATCGTCTCGGGTTCGCCCGGGGTGGTGGTTGCCGCCGTCACGGCGGTGGGATTTGCGGCAGATTCCGGATTCCGACAGCCGTGCCGCAGGCTGAAAAACAGGCCGAGCAGCATGATGATCGACACCATAATCCAGCAGCGATGCGCTTTGGCCTGGCGGATAATCAACGGGTGTACCCTCGGTTGTGCATGGGATGCCGGGTCGTTCCGGCAGCGTGTCTACCATAGTCTTCGCAAATATTTTCGCGAATACAACCGGCTTTTTTCATCACACTCTTAACGGCTGCTCTTCGTTGAATGAAGTTGCAGTGTCGGGAAGCGATGAAGAGGAGCGATTCGGCGTGAGTGTCCGTACGCAAAAAAAAGCCCGGAGATCGTTGGATCTCCGGGCTTTTTGAGTTGTGCGGAATAAGGCCCCTTACTCAGTGGCCTTGCTGTCGTAGATGGCCTGGACCTGGTCGTTGATGTATCCCATGCAGGTCGCGAAAGCGCCCGGGATCGGATCGCAGATGTTGCCGCCGGAACCGACGATCGCGACCGTGGCGATCGCATCGACGGAACCCTGGAAATCGGAGACCGTGGAAGGCGGATTGGCCAGCAGTAGTGCGCAGGCGAGATCGAAGGTGGCAACGGAGAGCGTCTCACAGTCGATACACGGAGCGGCTGCGCCGGTATCGCCCTGCTTACCCTGCGGACCCTGGCCGCCGTCTGCGCCGTTGGCACCGGCCGCACCGACTGAACCGGCTGAACCGGCTTTACCCTGCGGCCCCTGCGGGCCGGGAGTCAGTTGGATGTTGTCGAGCGCTTCCTGCAGCGCATCTAACCGATACGAGGTGTAATCAATTCCGGCCACTTCGTCGACGAGTGCCGGGTCGGTCATTACGTAAGCCGAGCCGACATCGACAGATGTTCCTGCGGTGTCGGTTTCAGCCCTGCCATCTGCGGCTACTGAGAAGGTACCGTGAGTCTCCGGATAAGGATCAACGATTTTGCCGTTCTCGTCCATGGTAAAACGCACGTACATAACGTCACCATGGTTGCCCGGTCCTTGAAAGTGCCGCCAAAGGCCGCCGGCCTCGCCACCATTTTGCGGCCACATAGCAGTGGCGGCGTGATCGCCGTCTCCTACCCATCCGCCCATCGTGACACCGCCTGGCCATTTATGCACAAGGCCCACCAAACTAGTTCCGGAACCTGCGAAGCCGTAATGAACTTGAGGCGGTGTGATGTTCAAGGTGTTGGTGCCTTCGCCGTTGCCGCCCCACGTCGGCTGAATGTTCTGGATATTGCCGCTGCCGTCGACGTCGAACGTCACTGCATTGGCAAAATGAGCCCACTTTCCGAACCAACCATATGAGCCGACCGGTACATCTGCGGTCTTACTCGGGGCGTAATCCCATGGCGCCCATGGCCCCGCTACCCACGCTCCGCCATCGGACACTAGCCAGGGGCTGTTGGCGTCGTCAGAGTTGATCGTGATGTTGAAGGCACTTGCCTGGATGCCCAAAACCAGGGCTCCAATTACTGTGATTGCTATTAATGTCTTTTTCATGCTACATGTCCTTTCGTTTTTTTTGTCTGATATGGGAAACCCCTTATAGGCTCCTTGTTCTCGTTTCGTTGATTTTAAGCAGGTTCCTTACGGAGTGTCCTTATCGCCTGGCGATCGCGACCTGAATCATTTGCTGTCGTAGATAGCCTGGGCTTGATCGTTGATGTAATCCATACAGGTTGCAGCACCGCCGGGGATCGGCTCGCAGATGTTGCTGCCGGAACCGACAACCGCGACCGTGGCGAGCGCATCGACGGAGCTCTGAAAATCGGAGACCGTGGTCGCCGGACTGGCTGCCAGCTGTATGCAGGCGAGATTGAAGGCGGCATCGGAGATCGCCTGACAGTCGACACACGGAGCGTTCGCGCCGTCCGCGCCAGCCTTACCCTGCGGGCCCTGGCTGCCGTCTGAACCGTTGGCACCGTCCGCACCGGCCTTGCCCTGCGCACCCTGATCACCTGCCGGGCCGGGAGTCAGTTCGACGTTGTCGATCTGGCTCTGCAGATCGGCGACAGCAGTGTTGATCGCGGCGATCACGGTCGCAGAAATCGGGGACTGTTCGTCGACGAGGCTAGGCGCGCCAATGACGTAAGATCCGCCGCACTCAAGGCCGCCGTCGTCGGTGTCCAGTGTAGCCTTTCCTGAGCTGTCTATTGCAAATTTTCCTGCAGTCTCCGGTTGGATATCATAAACTTCGGCGTTTTCGTTCATGCGGAAACTCAAGTAGTGGATCTCGCCTGCGGGGGGGTCGGGGGCGTCATTATGCCGCCAGGTATAAGATCTACCGGTGTATACAGGCCATATGGACGTTTCGACGTGATCGCCGTTACTATCCCACCCCTTATGTCCAGGCCCATTAAGCCCGACAAGACTGGTGCGTGTATTTCCAAAGAAGCCGTAATGAACTTCCGGCCCGGTGATGTTCAACGTGCTGGTGCCTGCGCCGTTGGCGCCCCATGACGGCTGAATGTTCTGGATCAAGCCGCTGCCGTCGACGTCAAACGTCACTGCATTATGATACTGAGCCCACTTCCCGGTCCAATTGTATGAGCCGGTCGGTACATCTATCGAAAGGCCATTATTTGTACCCCAAGGAAGCCAAGGGTGACCCCCTGGTAGGGTCGTGCCGGGTAAAGCGTAACATGCCCAAGGGTTGTTGTCTGCATCAGCGCTGATAGTGACGTTGAACCCACTTGCCGGGATTGCCAAAGCCAGGGCTCCGATTACTGTGATTGCGGTTAACATTTTTTTCATAGCATGCACCTCGTTATGTTGTTGTCCAGATTTTTTTGGATTTTTCACTGTGAAGAATTCGAGAATTTTCGCGGTTTCCTTATGGAGTGGCCTTGCTGTCGTAGATAGCCTGGGCCTGATCGTTGATGTAATCCATGCAGGTTGCGGCATCGCCGGGGAACGGCTCGCAGATGTTGCCGCCGGAACCGACAACCGAGACCGTGGCGATCGCATTGACGGAGCTCTGGAAATCGGAGACCGTGGTCGCCGGACTGGCTGCCAGTTGTATGCAGGCGAGATCGAAGGCGGCATCGGAGATCGTCTGACAGTCGACACACGGAGCGTCCGCACCGTCCGCGCCGCCCTTGCCCTGCGGGCCCTGGCTGCCGTCTGAACCGTTGGCACCGTCCGCACCGGCCTTGCCCTGCGCACCCTGATCACCTGCCGGGCCGGGAGTCAGTTCGACGTTTGCGATCTGGGCCTCCAGGTCGGCGATCGCCGCGTTGAGCGCAGTGATGACGGCCGCATCCATCCCGGCCTGTTCTTCGACGAGCTCGGGGTCGCCCTGGACGTAAGAGCCGCCGATTTCGATCGGCTGTCCGGTAGTGTCGATAGTGGCCCTGCCTGTGCCGTCTATTGCAAAAGTACCGCCAGTCTCCGGTTGGAAATCATGTACCTTGCCTTCGCTGTTCATGGCGAAGCTCAAGTAATGGATCTCGGGTTGGCCGGCTGGACAACACGCTCCCGAGTGCCGCCAGGTATAGGGCCGACCGCCTTCTTTCGGCCATATGCCCGTAGTGACGTTATCGGCACCAACCCATCCGTAATGCCCAGGTCCATTAAGGCCCACGAGACTTTGGCTGCTGCCAAAGAAGCCGTATGCCACTTCCGCCCCGGTGATGTTCAACGTGCTGGTGCCTTCGCCGTTGCCGCCCCACGACGGCTGAATGTTCTGGACCAAGCCGCTGCCGTCGACGTCAAACGTCACTGCATTTTGAAAATGAGCCCACTTTCCGGTCCAATTGTATGAGCCGGTCGGTACATCTGCCGTCTGAACCTCGGCTGCACCCCAAGGAAGCCAAGGATGACCGCCTGGTAGGGACGTGCCGGGTTGACCGTAACATGCCCAGGGGGCGTTGTCGCTATTTGAGGCGATCGTGACGTTGAACGCACTTGCCGGGGTCGCCAGAGCCAAGGCTCCGACAGCTACTGTGATTGCGGTTAGTATCTTTTTCATTGCGTTCACCTTTCCATGGTTATTGTTCTGAGATTTTGGAAGCGTATTCCGTGCGAGATTCGCGAATTTTCGCGGTCCCCCACCTCAATCGTTAGTAATTGTAGGAAAATCATTTGGGAATTGCAAGACTTTTTTTCGGCAAATTTTGGGCGTATGAAATCCAATGTCTGTGAGGCTCGCTATTACGGGTAAAGGTCGTGGAACTTTTGAGGTGCGCCTGGCGCGTGTATCAATTCAAGTCCACACCTATCCTGCTTATATCGCAGTCAAAGCGGTCGTGAGGCTATTTGCGGTGCGTCCGGCGCGTATCAATCCAAGTCCACGAGGATCTCTATATCGGCGCGGTCGCGGAGCCCCTTGAGGTGCGCCCGGCGGGCCCACTCGAGTTTGGCCGCTGCAACCTGATCGTGGAAGGCGCCTTTACCCCCTTCGTTGAGGAATGACCGGGTGACCAATATCTGCCAGGATCGCAATTCGTCATCGGTCAGCTCTTCCGGGAGGATTTCCTGCTTCGCCGCATTCAGGTGCCGGCGCAGAGCGTCGGTGTCTTCAGCGCTGCTGCCCATCACCGTCCGCATGACTGCCTCGTAGTATGCATCGAGTTCCTCATCGGTCACTTCGATGTTTTCGGCAGTCAACCCGTGCGCCTCGTAATACGCTTGGACCAGGGCGGGATCCACAATAGCATTTCGCGATGCGACCACGTCAGCGAGGATGCCGATCGTCTGGGTGGATTCTGCCAGCAGCGCGACGGTTTCCGGGTCCTTGTCGAATCTTTTTTCCTGCGCTTCGGCGGCCAGCACCTGTCCCTTCAAATTCAACACCAGCATCACATCCGCAGTGCTGTCCATCATCTGGCTGCTGATACTGTCCCACCCGGGCATGTTGCCCAACAGCACGTTTTTCCCGTTAACAGTCAGCACGGCGTCCGCCAGAAGTTCTTCGACCAGCTCCGTATCGGCAGCCAGTTCGGCGGGGTCGACGTCACGCGCTTTTGCTTCGCTGGCCAGCACCAGTTCGGTGATCTTGTCGCAGAGCGGTGCGCCCTGGTCTGCTTTACCCCGCTTACCCCCTTGCATGGCAGTCGTTGACTCCAACGCCTGATCAATCAATGCCGAAGGTATGGCGTCACCGTTGACGGTAATCCGGGTGTCTGCCATCAGCGTTTTCAGCCAATCGCCATACGCCGTTGCCTTGCGCAGACGTGTCACAACGCTGCGTGCCTCCTGCCGGTGGAACTTGGGGTTTACCTTGGCGAAATAGTCCGCCTGCTCGATCAGGCAGGCATCGATTTCTGCCTTTGTTACCGTCACCTCCTTTTCGAGGTCGGAACGAAGCTTCTTCTCGTAAATCATGCCGAGCATGGTTGACTTCCGCTGTTTCTCCTGTGCCAGCATCCGTTTGAACTGCGGCCCCTTGCTCTCGGGCTTCTCGACGCCTTCCGTCTCGGCTTGCTGCGCGATCAATCGGAGATCGATAGCAATTTGGAGCGGGCGGATGATGCCGGTTTTGTCGAGAATGAGATTACTCTCGTAGATCGGCGAGCCGTTTACCCTGGCCAACGGGTCGACCGGATCGTCCTGGGCCAGGGCGCCACCGCCACAGATCCAGCACACGAGGCCGATTGCAAGGATGTCAGGGAAAAATCTTGTTGTGCGCATGGTGTCGACTCCGATTATAGAGCATTGCATTGTTAGTGTAAGGGGGGAGAGTTGAATCCCGTCGTGAAAGTACGCTGAATCCATGCCAGATCAAGTGTAACCGCGAGATGCGGGATACCCGAACGCGATAAAATATTGGGAGGTTCGCAATTCTGGTTGGGATTTGGTAAGTTGGCTGTGAGTTCGTGGACTTGTCGAATGATCGAGATCGGGTGATGAAATGAAGACGACAGTGACAGCTGAAGAGATTTCCCGGTATCGAGACCAGGGCTATCTGATCATCGAGGATTTGTTGTCGCCGGAAGAGCTGGAGGCCTTGAAGGGAGCTGTCACGACTACAGTCGACCAGATGGGGAATCGTAAGCTGGTTGGCGAGGGCAACGAACAATTTCAATATGACCGGGAGGAAAATCCCGACACGACCTTCCTGCAGAAAATCAACCTATGGAAGAGTAATGACACGGTTTCAGCATTCGTGCGGAATCCTGAGGTCGGCAGAATGGTGTGTGACCTTGCCGGCGTCGACAGCGTCCGGCTGTGGCACGATCAGACCCTGCAGAAGCTGCCCTGGGCCAATCCGACGTCCTGGCACCTGGACGTACCCAACTGGTCGTTCCATTCCCGTGATGTTCTTTCGATCTGGATCGCGCTGAGTGACTCAACGGTTACGAACGGCTGCATGTGGTTCGTGCCCGGCACCCATAAGACCGCGGAGTTCGAACGGAATGCGGAATTCAGCACGCAGGTCGGTGCCCTGTTCGATATTTACCCGGAATGGCACGGGCTCGATGCGGTGCCGATTGAGTTGAAGGCCGGCTCGGCCAGTATCCACAACGGTTTACTCGCTCATGGCGCCGGGGTGAATATGACGCAGAACCCCAGGCAGGCGATGGTTGCCATCTACATGCCGGACGGCGTCACCTTCAACGGCATCCAAAATATTCTTTCCGCTGAGCAAATGGAAGCCCTCAAGGTGGGTGACCGGTTCAATGATGATGAGCAGAATCCAGTGGTCTGGTCGAGGGAATGAAGGGGCCGTCATCATTGGGAATGATTCCGGTGTGATATCGCTTGTACGTTAACTATGGCATTGATCGCCTATGCTACGTTAGTTTTTTCAGTTGATGCCGGATCGAAATGGAAGCCTGTACAGTGGACAACATGCAGACTGCGCTCGCCGAATTGGGTGTTCATGCCAACACTCTTACGGAAGAGGAAAAGACGATCCTCGAAGAGCAGAGTTTTCTGCTTCTGGAAAATCTGATGGATGATGTGTGGCTCGAGGATGTTCGGAACAGTTACGAAGCCCTGATGGAAGAAAAATACGGACCGTTTCGGCCCGAGACTGTCGGCAAACCCGCCGCAGACGGTGCCAGCAGGCACTTCAATGCGGGCACTCGCAGGTGGTTCGATATGGTCAGTGAAGGTGAGGTCTTCGAGCGGATGTACACGCATCCCAAAGTACTTGCCGCTGTTCAGCACATCTTGAAAGCCGACTTCAAACTGCATTCGGTAAACGGACGCGATGCCCTGCCGGGCATGGGAGAACAAGCACTCCATACCGACACCAGCGCCCGAAATCCCGATGAACCGTACAAGTTGGTCAACTCCGCCTGGCTCCTCGACGCCTTTACCGAAGAATCCGGCCCAACGCGGATCGTGCCCGGCACGCACAACCTGAAGGGGGAGCCGAAGGACTATGTCAATCCGCAGGACGACCACCCGGAACAGCGGTTGGTCCATGCTTCCGCCGGATCCGTTTTCATTTTTAACTGTCATCTCTGGCACAGCGGGACCAAGAACCGCAGTGCCTCATTGAGGCGGGCTATCCACTGTGCGTATGGCAGGCGTGATTACGATCAGCAGCCCTGCCAGAAAGAACGTATTCGTAAATCCACCTACGACCGGCTCTTACCGGCAGCCCGGTATCTGCTGGATGTGTAGGACGTTGGGACTACAAGAGCGGGAGGATATGTTAGGACAAGTCGTGAGATGCGACAGGCCGCTGCGGCCTGTTGAGGCGTGCTGTTCCAAAATATGTTTTTCTGATACCTGACACCTGAACTTTTCCTTGGATTGTGAAAAACCCAGTTCGATATAATCTGCGCGTCCCGTTCAACTCGACGTTCAGCGTTGCCGAAGAAGAAGCCACGTTGGAGGTCCTGCGGCGCGGCGACATCGATGAGGCGCTGTTCTTTTTGCCGAATCTCGAGGAACGCTCGTCCGGCCTGCAGACGCTTGCCGAATGCCAGCGCTGTGCGGACCGGTTGGCGCCGATCTTCGAGCGGTTGCGTGGTGAGGGGATCGTACCGTCGATCAATATGTGGTGGACGGTGTCCTTCAGCGATTTTCCCGGCTTGCCGCGGGATCACCGGGAGAAGTTCGACTTTCGCTGGGCGGTGCGACAGGACGGTCACGAGAGCCGCACCGTTGCTTGTCCGCAGGACCAGGCATGGCGGCAACATACCCGTGAGATGTACGCCATCTTTGCACGACTGAATCCGGCGCGCATGTGGATCGACGACGACATGCGCATGACCTTGCGCGCCGACCTGCATGATGCCTGCTTCTGCGACGTGTGCCTGGAAGAGATGAGTCGCCGTATCGGGCGTACTATTGCGCGCAGCGAACTTGTCCCCGCCATCATGGCGGACCCGCCAAACGCCGTGCGCGACAACTGGCTGGAGTTTCTCGACGACCTGTGTCACGACAATGTTCGTGGCCTGGCCGATGCGGTTCGCGAGGCGAACCCGGAGACACAGACGTGCCTGATGCATTCGATGCTGGAAATCCACAATGCCGAAGGGCGGCGCTGGGATCGCCTGATTGATGCGCTTGGCGGAAGCGAGCCCTGGTGTCGGCCGCCGATCGGCCCGTACTATGACGCGACACCGATCACCTATTGCTCATCTCTGAACAGCTGTCGCCTGGCGCTGGCTGTCATCCCCGGCCACGTCAAGATGGCGCCGGAGATCGAGAATTATCCGCAGTCGCGATTCATGACATCGCCCCGCGGCGTCAAGATGAGCCTTGTATTCGCGCAACTGTTCGGCATGGGAGCGGCCACCGTTTCGGCCTATCGCTACGCCGGCCGTCTCGATCTCGAGATCCAGCGGCATGACGCCTGGAGCGGCATGCTGCACGACGTAAAGCCGTATCTTCAGAGTATCGCCGAGCTCGGCGTCGAGCGGCATCAGTTCCAGGGCGTCTCGATGTTCCATCATGGACAGGTCTGTCGCCATACGCGCGACGTCGCCGATGAGCCGAAACCTATTTTCCTGTACCGCCGCCGGCCGCTCGACGATGCCCTGCCGCTGCTTGGCTTCGCGACTTGTTACGATGCCGCGGACGTGACCGTTTTTGCGGGGGAACACCTCGCCTGCCTGAACGAAACGGAACGGCACGAGGTTTTCGGTCGCGGCGTGCTTCTGGACGGGCGTGCCGCCGAGACGCTGCTGCTGTCCGGCGACGGCGCCCTTGCTGGCCTGAAAAGCGCTGCCGGTGAGTCGGGTGCATCGTTCGAGACTATCGAAGATGCTGCCTTCGGCGGCTTGGTAGGTGACCCGATCAACCTTCGCTGGGAAAGCACCGCCCGGCAGTTCGACTGGCTCGATGGCGCGCGGACCGTGTCGCTCGTTCGGGGTTACGACGACCGTGAGACCGGGCACGGAATCGTGTTGTACGAGAACGGACTCGGCGGGCGCGTCGCGGTCATTCCGTACGACAGCCAGGCCGAGATCGGCACGCTGGGCCTGACATACGAGTCGATGTGTACACCGGGTTTCCTGTCGTTTCCACGCCAGGCGCAGCTCAAGGCGGTACTCGAGTGGCTGAACCGCGGGCCGCTGCCACTGTTCGTCCCGGACGCGCCGTCCGTCTATCCGCTGCTGATCCGGCAGGAAAAGCGGCTGATCGCGAGCGTGACGAACCTGATGACCGATCCCGTATCGAATTTGAGCCTGGAACTGGCCGTGCCGGGTATCGTCCCGGTGTCGGCGCGGCACCTGCAGCAGGATGGCACATGGGCGGATGCGGCGGACCTCAGTATTGATACTGTCGAAGGCGGGGCGGTCACGGTGCGCACATCGATTACCGCCGAGCGTCTCGAGCCGGTTGTTCTGGTGTTGGACAGTTGAGCCGACATCCACGAACTTCAAATCGAGATGATTTCAGAGTTTTCGGCGCTTCTCGGCGGGCACAATTATCTGTGCCTTGACTCTGTGCAAAGCGAAACCTATGTTGGGCGTCCTTTCTCGTTCCCGGCACCTTTTTCCATGGTGGAATCCGATGTCTGAAAGCACTGACACAACGGCCGATCAGGCCGCGCGGCGCAAGTTCTGGACAGAGCATATGGAGCGCAGTTACGAGCTGCTGCAGTCCATGACAAGGTACCCGGCGGAAGAATGCGGCGAGGGGCTTGCCTCTATTCCTGACGCCGCCGAGGAAGCCGGGATCGAAATGCTTTTTTCCACCAGCAAGATAGCCGGTGACCTCGACAGAATCCTCTATATTCGCAGCGGCCTCATCCCCGACCTGATGGCAATCGCCCGGGACATGCGTGAACGCGGCTGGCTGTTGAAGATAGAAGACGGTTTTCGCACGCTGGATATGCAAACGCAACTGGGACGCAAGCCGGCGGTCTTCGACATGATCGTGCGTACCTGTCAGTGGGAGCTCGGTGGTGAGCCGCCGCCCCTGGACCTGATCTTTCGGCGCTCAACCTGCCTGGTCGCAAACTATCCGAATCGTGGCACCCACACGATGGGCGCAGCCGTGGATATATCGGTGTTCAGCCTGGAAGACGGCAGCGAGATATCGCGCGGGAAATCATATCTGGAGATGAGCGAGTACACGCCGATGGATTCGCCCTTTGTCAGCCCTGCAGAGCAGGAAAACCGCAAAGCGATCACGGCGCTGATGGAGCGCCACGGTTTCCTGCATTATCCCGGTGAATTCTGGCATTACAACAAAGGCGACCCCCTCTATCATTTCATGGCTGAAACAGGCCGCCCGGCGCAGTACAACTGTGTGCATTGGGACGCCCGAACCAATGCTGTCACCCCTTATGAAGACGTTACATCCCCGCTGACGCCGCCCGACGAAATGGCGAAATATCTGGCGCAAGCCCTGGGACGCCTGGCGGAGGAGCCATGAGATGTTTCAGGTGTCAGATGGGCAGAGTTGCCGGGCGGATCGTTCGGTATATCTTTGTTGCCCGCTGACACCTGACACCTTGACATCTGAAACCTGAAACCTGAAACCTGCGCTGGCCCCGCATGGCGGGGCCGACTGCCCGCCGAATGGCGGGAGCGACCAAAGGAAGCGTCAAACCTGAAACCCGAAGCTCGCTGATGACCTACCCCCCCTCTCCCTTGGACCTCGACTCGCCGCTGGTATCGGCCTATTGCCGGAAAACGGCAGGTTCGGCGCGATTGGCCGACGACGCCCGCAGTGTGTTCCCCAGCGGTATTACCCACGACGCCCGCTACATAGAGCCGCATGGAATTTATGTGACGCGCACCGAGGGTGCACACAAGTGGGATGTTGACGGCAACGAGTATGTCGATTACTCGGGCGGCCACGGGGCCTTGCTGCTGGGGCACAATCATCCGGTCGTCATCGCGGCAGTCCGGGAGCAGTTGAGCAAAGGCACCCACTATGGCGCCAACCACGAGCTGGAGATTGAGTGGGGCGAGTTGATCCAGAAAATGGTGCCCTGCGCCGAACGCGTGCGCCTGACCAATACGGGGACCGAGACGACGATGCTGGGTTTGCGCCTGGCGCGGGCTTTTACAGGACGTGAAAAAATCCTGCGCATCAAGGGCCATTTTCACGGTTGGCACGACTATGCTTCGGCCGGCTTTATCTCACACTTCGATGGCACGCCTGCTCGCGGCGTACCCGCCGGCACCAACGACAGCGTTCTACTGACAGCGGTCAACGATCTGGCAGCCGCGGAGCAGGTTTTCGCCGCCCACGCCGACATCGCCGCCGTTATTCTGGAACCCACCGGCTCGACCTGGGGGCAAGTGCCGACGACGCAGGAATTCATCGAGGGTCTGCGACGGCTTGCCAGCCAGTACGGTACGATGCTGATCTTCGATGAAGTGATCAGCGGCTTTCGTTGCGCGCCCGGCGGTGCCCAGGAAGCTCTTGGGGTGACACCTGACCTGGCGATCCTGGGCAAGATTGTTTCCGGCGGCTTGACCGGCGCGGCGGTTGTCGGCCGAAAAGATGTCCTGGATGTTCTGGACTTCCGTGTGGCAGGGGAAAGCGGCGATGAGAAGGTTTTTCACATGGGCACCTTCAATGCTGCGCCCACGACTGCCGCTGCCGGCGTTGCGGCCCTCGAGTTGATCCGCTCAACCGACGCCTGCCGGCAGGCGATTGCGTATGGTGAAAAACTCATCGATGCGCTCAATGAAATGTTCGCCGGGGAAAGTGTGAGCTGGATCTCGTACGGCACCTATGGCGGCTTCCACGTTTTTCTCAATCCGGAGAACATAAGCACCACTCGCCAGCGTATCGAAGCGGCTGAACACAGCCATGACATGCTCAAGGCGCCGGTGGCCCCGGCGCTTCGCATGAAACTGCGAATCGGTGTCCTGCTGCATGGTGTGGACATCCAGGGTTGGCCCGGCGCCCCCGTCACCGCAGTCCACAGCGATTCAGACCTGGACCATACCGTCGAGGCGTTTCGCCAGACGATCAGACTGTTGCGCGAGGAAGGCGATCTGGATTGAGAAAAGTTTGTTGGTGGTTTCCTTAATGTGTATATTGAAACCGTTACAGTTGTGCTATTGCTAACGCTTAAGTGAGAGCTTTGTCATAACCGCTTGCCCAACATCATTTGGATCGCAACAGGCGCGGTGTTGCGTCGGGCCGAAACGCTTTACGCTCATTGAGCTTTTAGTCGTCATCGTGGTGATTATGATCCTTGCCTCCATGCTGATGCCGGCGCTTCAGCATTCCAAGGGTGTTGCCAAACGTGTGGCGTGCATGAGCAACATCCGGCAACTGGCGATGGCTGCGGGCGGCATCTATACCACTGACAACGACAGGATCGTTATACCGGCGGTCCTGAAAGGGCCCACGTCGCGGGCGAACACTGGGCCGGCGATTCGAGACCAGGGACAGTATGCCGTTCATACTCCCATGGGTTACTCGGTGTCGTGGCTGGAAGAGATCGAAGACAAGACGATCGATCTGTCCACTATGCCGGAGGAGACGAATCCACTCGGATATTGCCCCGGAGATGAGATCTACGGCGGCCCTTCGCCGACTGGAGATAGGTATTACAGCAACAAAACCGGTTGGTGGTGTGGCATTTACCGACGCCAACCGTCCTATTCACTAAATTATTTTTTTACCAACGCCAAAGGCAACGGGGCTCACACAGAAAACAGAGAGCTGAACTACATAAGAATCAACCGGGCCGAGAACCCTTGGGAGAAAGTACTGGTTTGCGAAACACACTACACGTCGGTGGCCGGTGCCGCGTGGGAATTCGCCAATACCTGGCCGGGTTGCAACTATGGACGGGGGCCGTTTCCGATGACCAAGGATCCCTATGTCTCATATGCTGATACCGGTGCCATCAGCTATGCGCGCCACGACGGTCTCGGCTTCAATGTTTCCTTCGCTGATTTGCATTCCGAATTTATTGAAAGCCCCGCCGCGTCGCACTCGCCATGGAGAAACCCCGTCTCGGCCGACGATATCGCCGAAATGAAAGGTATGTGGGAGGTCGAGTATGACGGCTACGAGCTAAGGGTCGGCTACTAACGGCCACTTCGCAAAGACGTTGTAGTGAGTAGCATCGGCCACCGCCGTTCGTCTCCTTCTTCATCGCGTCGGTAGTGGATTTAGACAGGAGTGAATTAAGAAAATTACGAAGGAGAGGATCAAGCGGATGTTACGATATTTGAATTGAGAAAAGTTTGGTGATGGTTTCCTTAATGTGTATATTGAAAGCGTTTACAGCCGTGCAATTGCTAACGTTTAAGTGAGAGCTTTGTCATAACCGCTTGCCCAACATCATTTGGATCGCAACAGGCGCGGTGTTGCGTCGGGCCGAAACGCTTTACGCTCATTGAGCTTTTAGTCGTCATCGTGGTCATCATGATCCTTGCCGCCATGCTGATGCCGGCGCTTCAGCATGCAAAGAGTGTTGCGAAACGCGTGGCGTGCATGAGCAACATTCGGCAACTGGCAATGGCTGCGGGCGGCATCTATACCACTGACAACGACAGGATCGTCGTGCCGGCAGTCCTGAAAGGGCCGACGACGCGCGACTACATGCCGGCGATTCGAGACCAGGGACAGTATGCCGTTCATACTGCCATGGGTTACTCGGTGACGTGGCTGGAAGAGATCGAAGACAAGACGATCGATCTGTCCACTACGCCGCAGGAGACGAATCCACTCGGGTATTGCCCCGGGGACGAGACCTACGGCGGTCTGCATCCGAATGGGTTACAAATGGCTTACAGTAATAAAACCGGTTGGTGGTGTGGCATTTACCGACGACAGGCGTCCTATGCGCTGAATTATTTTTTTACCAACGCCAAGGGTAACGGGCCTTATACAGAAAACAGGGAACTTAACTACATAAGAATCAACAGAGCCGAGAACCCCGGGGAGAAAGTACTGCTTTGCGAAACACACTACACGGCGGTGGCCGGTGCCAAGTGGGAATTCGCCAACACCTGGCCGGGCTGCAACTATGAACGGGGGCCGTATCCGATGATCAATGAACCCCAGATCCAATGGATGCCGACGGGTGCCATCAGCATTCCGCGCCACGACGGTCTCGGCTTCAATGTTGCCTTCGCTGATTTGCACTCCGAATTTATCGAAAGCACTACCGCGTCGCACTCGCCCTGGAAAAAACCCGTCTCGGCCGCCGATGTCGCTGAAATGAAACGTATGTGGGAGGTCGAGTATGACGGCTACGAGGACAGGATCGGCCACTAACGGCCACTTCGCAAAGACGCTGTAGTGAGTAGTATTGGCCACCGCCGTACGTCTCCTTCTTCATCGCGTCGGTAGTGGATTGACAGGAGTGGATGAAGAGAATTACGAAGGGAAGATTAAGAGGGAGATTACGATATTTGAATTGACAAAAGCTTGTCGAAGTGGTCGCTTAATATGTATAGTGAAATAGTTTACAGTCGTGCAATTGCTATTGCGTAATTGGAGGGCTTTGTCATAATAGCCTCCCGAACATCATTTGGATCGCAACAGTTGCGGTGTTGCGGCGGGCCGAAGCGCTTTACACTCATTGAGTTGTTAGTCGTCATCGTGGTCATCATGATCCTTGCCGCCATGCTGATGCCGGCGCTTCAGCATGCCAAGGGGGTTGCGAAACGTGTGGCGTGCATGAGCAACATCCGGCAGTTGGCTATAGCTGCGGGGGGTATCTATCCCAACGACAACGACAGGATCGTCGTGCCGGCGGTCCTGAAAGGGCCGACGACGCGCGACCATATGCCGGCGATTCATGACCAGGGATACTATGCCGTTCATAGTGGCATGGGTTACTCGGTGAGTTGGCTGGAAGAGATCGAAGACAAGACGATCGATCTGTCCACTACGCCGGAGGAGCTGAATCCACTTGGGTATTGCCCCGGAGATGAGATCTACGGCGGCCCTTCGCCGACTGGAAGTAGGTATTACAGCAACAAAACTGGTTGGTGGTGTGGCATTTACCGACGACAGGCGTCCTATTCACTAAATTATTTTTTTACCAACGCCAAGGGTAACGGGCCTTATACAGAAAACAGGGAACTTAACTACATAAGAATCAACCGAGCCGAGAACCCCGGGGAGAAAGTACTGGTTTGCGAAACGCACTACACCGCGGTTTCCGGTGCCTTTTGGGAATTCGCCACTACCTGGCCGGGTAATCTCTATGGACGGGGGCCTCCTGCGATGACCAAGGAACCCTTTGTCCCATGGATGCCGACGGGGGCCATCAGCTATGTGCGCCACGACGGTCTCGGCTTCAATGTTTCCTTCGCCGATTTGCATTCCGAATTCATCGAAAGCCCAGCCGCGGTGCACTCGCCATGGAGAAACCCCGTCTCGGCCGCCGATGTCGCCGAAATGGAACGTATGTGGATGGTCGAGTATGACGGCCACGAGCTAAGGGTCCACTAACGGCCACTTCGCAAAGACGCTGTAGTGAGTAGTATTGGCCACCGCCGTTCGTCGTACTCTTGCTCTCTTCTTTTAATCCCACTCGTAATCTCGCGTCTTGGCCATACTCTTAATCGGCCGTCTTAATCGTGGGGCCGGAGCGATTAAGCGTACGAAATCGGAGTCGATTATGTCCAGGCGCAAACGACGAAGATCGAAGCTGCCCGTGTTCGTGACTGCGGGGCTCGTGACCGTAGCGCTGGTCGGTTGGCTGATTCTAAGGCAATCGGCCGGGGATGCGCTTCCGGCGCCGGAGCGCAGGGGACAGCAGGCAGATTCCGGGACGCCGTCCAGAAAAAGCATCACGGAAAGCGACGTACGTCGATTTTGTTCGACCTGCCATGTATTCGCGGAGCCGTCGTTGATGCCGAAAATCGTGTGGCCTGCAGTGGTCGACCGGATGTATCGGTTTGTCGGCGCGCAGTTGCCTGAGCTCGCGCGCTCAGGTGCCATGCCCGACCGCCGTGCTGTCGAAGCCTGGTTTGTCAGATTGGCGCCCGAGGAACTTCCGCCGCCGGCGATCAAGCCTGAGGGGCCACCGTCGAGGGTCCGTTTTGCGCGCCACGATTTTGGCGGCAAGTCATCTGTGCATGGCGTCTCGCAAACCACTTTCATCCGCCGCTCCAGCCAGTTGCCCGATGTCCTGGTCGCCGATTTGCGGGCCGGAAATATAAGTGTGTTCCAGGTCACAGGCCCGACACCCGGACGGCAGGTGCTGGCGAACATCAGTGCCCCGGCGCGCGTCGAGCCCGTCGACCTGGATAGGGATGGTCACGGCGATTTTGTCGTCGCCAACCTCGGCAGGTTCGAGCCGTCGAATGAGCGGATCGGTCAGGTTGTGTGGCTGCGGTACGTCCCGGAGACAGCCGTTTACGAACCAATCATATTGGCACAGGACCTCGGGCGTGTCGCCGACATCCGGGCAGCGGATATGGATGGCGACGGAGACGTCGATCTGGTCGTTGCAGTGTTCGGCTGGACCGAGGCGGGAGAACTGCTGTATTTCGAAAACCGGACCGCGGATTTTTCCCGGCCGGAGTTCAGGCGTCGGAAGCTTGATCGGCGCACCGGCGCAATGCGTTTGCAGCTCGCCGATCTCAACGGTGACGGGCTGACGGATATCATTGCATTGTTCAGCCAGGCTTATGAAGATGTGGTCGCTTTCCTGAACGAAGGCGACGGCAATTTCAGCGACACACTGGTGTATGAGGCACGCAATCCCGACTTTGGATTCAGCGCTATGCAGGTCGCCGATATCGATGGCGACGGAGATATCGACGTCCTGGTGACCAACGGCGACTCGACCGACATCGAGCTGCTTAAGCCGCAACACGGCGTGCGGCTGCTTGAGAACCGCGGCAGTTTTCCGTTTGAACCGCATCTCCTGACGGCGTTTCCCGGTGCCTATGGCGTTGCCGCGGCGGATCTCGACAACGATGGCGACCAGGACATCGTCGCGGTTGCCTGGCTCCCGGTCAGCGACGAGGGTCCAACCGCGCGTCGGGACACGCCGCACTCCGACCTCTACAATGCCAGGGGCCTGCTCCGACTTAGTTCGATTGTCTGGCTCGAGCAGACGGCACCGCTGGTTTTCGACTACCACACGATTGAAAAAATGCACGGCGATCATGTGACGGTCGATGTTGCAGATTATGACGGCGACGGTGACCTGGACCTGGTTACCGGCAATCTTTCGCTGGACGGCATGCAGGCACCACCCCAACTCCCGGCACGTCCTGGTGAGATTACGATATGGGAAAACACGTTGATCCAGCACCAGAAATGAAGGGGTGCACAAACTTGTTGTGCATTGATTGATCTGCTGTCGGCCCGCGCGTCTGCGATCAGCAATCCTGCCGTGACCCCTGGGACTGACACGACATGCTCCCGTGGATTTACGCCTTACTCCATTCCAACAATTCTTCTCTGCTCGTGATATACCGGGCAGTTGGCCTGCTGGCCGCCCAGTCGACGACGCCAAACTTGATGCTGTCCGCACAGGCCAGCAGTGAGCGTTGGCCTTTCTCCTTTACCACTTCCGTCGTATAGGCACCGTGCCAGAACTCTCTGCCGGTCGAGAACTCAAAATGATCCATCCGATCACTTTCAAAAATCCAGTTTTGAATTTTGGCCTTCGTAGTGTCGAACATGGCGAGGAGGAACCACCTGTCCCCTTTCCTGATAAGGTTGCTGGATTCAAGCTGGCCCTGCGGTTGGCTGCCGTCGGGCCGATGTTCATAGCCATCGGTGGGGCCCGTAAAGATGGGGCCACAGTCTTGCCAGTGCTCCAGATCCTGAGTGGTTGTGAGGGCAATGCAGGATGCGCCATCCCTTGTGTTGGCGGTGTAAGCCATACAGAGCTGTCCCTCGTACACAAACAGGTGGGCGTCGCGGCAACTTGTCGGGCCGTCTTCTCGCCAGAAGGCCCAAGGTTTTTCCTTGCAGGGAGATAACGGATTTCTCTCCCAACGTTCCCAGTGGAAAAGATCATCGCTGAATGCGATACCGAGATTCTGCGTACCGTATTCGTTGATGCCAAGGTACGCCATCACGAACCTGTCCCGGTAGTAAATGATGTTCGGCGCCGCGACAATCAGGTGTTCCCAGGTGTTCGGCTGGACCCAAATTTCCGGGTAGTGTACCTCCCAGTCGAAGAAGTTGGCCGTGCTCGCGTGCCCAATGTAGCATTCGTTCCCGGGGTAGCCGGGCAGTCCCTCGGTTAAACGTCTCTCGATGTAGAAGAAGTGATGGCGTCCATCGTGCTGGACACTGCAAAAGTCTGCTACCCTGCCGCTCTTGGGCCGAAAGCCCTCGTTGATGATGTCGACTTCGGGAAAACGATATTCCCGCATCCGTGTGGTCCAGATACTCTCCTCAAATTCGATGGAGTTCATATGGTCCCCTCTTTTCCAGATGCTCGTATTTGCACAACGCCGAGATCACCGCCGCAGACGTCGCGTCAGCGTGGTTCTGATTCGGTGGCAAGACGCGTCAGGACATGCTCGGCAAATTCATCCCAGCCCTCGGCGCTCAATGCGATCGGCCGTGTTTCACGGACTCGGTCGATTGCGTCTCGCGGTGAGAGTCCGGCGTGCTGCATGACGAAGTAGGAAAGGAAGAGGCCGGTCCGGTCTTTGCCTGCGTTGCAGTGGACCAGGACGCCACGACCGTCGTCGATCTGGGCTGTGGCAAACTCATAGGCCTGGCGAACGGCGGCCATGGATATGTCGTCGTCGCCGGGGAGCACAGGGGCATTGGAGCTAAACGGGATGCAGGCATAAGCTATGTCATGGGCCTCGATGTCTTCCCGGACACAATGCTCGCCGTAATTAACAGAGATAATGGCGCCGATGCCGCCAGCCCGCAAGGCCGACAGGTCCCACGGTTCGGTGTTCGGGCCGACTCGCCCTGCGAGTTGGCCTTGGATTATCCAGAAGAGTTCGTCCATTATGTTTCGTCGTTGGTTGCAGGTTTCGGGGTCGTTTCATTGGGTTGGATACAGAACGATAGTTCATAGCCGAAGACATCCAAGCCAACTCAGGCGCTTATAAAGCTGCATCGAAACAAATATTTGTGGTGTTCGGTATTCGGCTTGCCTGTGGGAGCGTAGTTTCGACCTTGTCAATTTAATGAACGGAGATAACGTCCGCTGTCGGGGTGCAATTCGCCTTCTAAATACAGTTGCTATGAATTTGGTGGTTTCAATCAAGTGAATCGGTTCAAATCCACTTTCACGCTCATCGAGTTATTGGTGGTTATCGTCATCATAGCCATCCTTGCGTCCATGTTGTTGCCAGCCTTGAACCAGGCTAGGGTGAAGGCAAAGATTATCCTGTGCATGAACAACAAGAAGCAGTTGGGCGTTGGTGCGAATATGTACTTGCTTCAAAACAACCGGGAGGGGCCGGGGCCGATGACTCACTGGACCATCTTCTATAGTGCTGGCCAAGGCACCATCCGCGAGTCCCTCATGGAGATATGCTCCGGTGTTCCGGAAGAAGTTCTCATATGCCCACGCTCGAATCCGCGGTGGCAGCCGCAGGGCTCGGATGTCAACGTCGGCGATGCCCCCGTCGCCTACACGCAGTACGCCGACAATTTTCATGTGCAACCCGGGCCGAGCTACCTTCACACCAGCAACTCGACACTGCTGTTTTTCCTGTATAGCGCGACTTATCCGACAGCTCATCCCTGGGCAGATCAACCCGGTGGCCTCGCACCACGAGAGCTGCCCTTTGATTCAGAGTCCGCGATGGCCGTAGACCATCCCGGAAAAACGTGGAGTGATGATCCTGCGGACTATCTGACCGGCCCCATCCTCTGGGGTGACAGTCATGTGACGCTCCCGACAAGAACGGCCGAGCGCTGGGCCGGGCCGGTGCCGTATTAGTTCGCCGTCCACGTCTCCAACATACCACGATGCCTCCGCGCCCGTGATTCACGGCGGCTGGTGATCCCATTTGCAATGCCGGCGTCGCCGGGGGCGATGGCAACTGGTGCGACTAAAACTGACTGTCACGCACTTCGTCTTTCGATAGTTCTCTACGAATCAGCTGGATGTCATCGACCGTGACGGATTCGTTTTCCGGAAGTGGGTTCTTCCCGGCCTGCTTCCCGAGCGTCGCAACGCTTTTGAGTTTGTTCAAGATCTTTGAACCCTCCACCGCCGTTGCTTCAGCGTAGTAGTCGAACCATGGCAGATCGCTGCTGGCGTACTCTTCAGAGGTCGGCGGAATGGTGGGTGCGCCTTCACCGGTGATTTGACGCCATACCAGCGAGTTGGCGAGGTGAACAAAGCACCGACTGGCGTTTGCCTGGTCCCAGTCCGAAAAATCAAACGGGTCATCATAGATTTCTTGTTTCATTCTGCCGCCGGGCGCGAGTCCCATGCCTGGGCTTGCGTCACAAGCGTAAACGTCCTCCATGGGTGAGTGAAGCAACATTGGCTCGTCGCGAAACTCCTGGCGCTGGATCTTGGGAAAGCGTTGCTCGAACACTTCTCGCTTCATGGGATACACAATGATCTGAAGACCCCCGTGCTCCGCTTCGCCGGTGATTTGCTCTTCGGCTGAGTAACCATCGCCGAGCGGCATGGCTACGAACTGGCGAATTAGCCCCTGTTCAACGCAATAGCCATCCAGCCACGGTTGCTCAGGGACGACTACATAGTCCTGAGGCGCTTTTTTGAGTTTGTTCTTATATTTTTTGCCGGTTACGGCATTGATTTTTCCGGCGGCAATCTTCATTGCAAATGGATAGCAGGTTTCCCGGTCCGAAATATAGCTGCCAGAGAAATTGATCCACATTGCTTCTGATTGATACATCGGCAGCATTATGCCCCCGCGTTCCAGCCAATTTGTCGGCACTGTCTCGGCGTGATCGTCGACATGCTGACAGGGAAAAGCGCCCAGTCCGGCCGGCAGCGGATAGGTTTTACCGTCGTCGGGGATTCGTAAGGTTCGCTGGAAATTCACTGACATGCTGGCGTCGGCATGAACTTCGGGAAATGAAATTTGCAGACTGTCTTCTCTTAACTCGATCATAACTCCTCCTCCTTGTTACCAGTCACCATCGCGAACTTCGCGCACGAGACGAAGCACCGCGTGGTCCGGCATGTCCTGCAATTCTCGAATTATTTCCGCGAAAAGTTGAGGACGTTTAATGATTGTGTGGCGTAGATCTTCACTCACCTTACCGGCCATCGCGAGGAGCACATCGACATCCTCGTCGAGCTCTTCAGCAAGACGACGAATTTTCTGCTCCGATGGTGGTGGTTGCTCATCTCTTTCCACTTTACTGAGGTAGGAAGGCTCGACGCCGATCCGTGCGGCCACTTGGCGAACGGAATAGCTGCGATCCGATTTCAAGCGGGCCTCTCGGCTCGAACGAACATGGCTACCAAAACTCATAATGTGTACTGTATACTATATACTACACATTGCAAGTGGTTGGGCGAAAAAAAATCGGCAGCGTAAAGTATGCTCTGCTTCCAGCCGGCCGGCGTCCTCCCGTATTGCTACTCCGTCCACCTCTCCAACATGCCACGATGCCTCCGCGCTCGAGATTCACGGCGCCATCCGATATTCGACATGTCACAATTCGAACCTGACAAGATTCTGACCTACAAGACTGTGACCAGCGACGAGTTTGGTCCGGCCGAGCTCAATCTCCATGTCTTCATGCCCGGGCCGCAGAGCCCGACCGGCAAGCGTCCGGCGATCGTGTTCTTCTTCGGCGGCGGTTGGAATGACGGTACGCCGGCTCAGTACTACCCGCAGGCCGAATACTTTGCCGGCCGCGGTATGGTGGCCATATCTGCGGAGTATCGCGTCACGGTCCGGCACGGCAGTTCCACCCGGGAAAGCGTGAAGGACGCCAAGTCCGTGATCAGATGGTTGCGACATCACGCCGCCGACTTTTGCATCGATCCCGAAAGGATAGTGGCTGCCGGTGGATCGGCCGGTGGGCATATTGCCGCTGCCGCTGCAACCGTAAAGTGCTTTGAGGAAGAAGGTGAGAACAGAAGTATCAGCTGCCGGCCGGATGCGCTGGTACTGTTCAACCCCGTATTCGACAATGGGCCCGGCGGATTTGGTCATGAAAGGTTGATGGAATATTGGCAGGATATTTCACCGATGCACAATATCGACAATGCCACGCCACCGACCATCGTCTTCCTCGGCACGGAAGACGACCTGATTCCCACCACAACCGCCGAAAAGTACAAACAACTGATGAACGATCAGGGTTGTCGCTGCGATCTGCATCTCTACGATGGCGTCGAGCACGGCTTTTTCAATTTCGAGCATTATGAGAACTACAAGGCGACTGTCATCGAGGCGGATCGTTTCCTCGCCTCACTTGGGTTCCTGGACGGCGAACCTACCTTGTGATTTTCGGATATTGTTCGCGGTCGCACTGAGTGGATCTTGCTTGAACTGGCCGATAACGACGGCACCTTTGGTGCGGCCGCGCGCGCGCCGGTCTCGCCGACAAGCTGCGTGGCCAAAAACTGTCGACTGACGACGATGTGCTCTATCTGATCGCGAAGTAAACAGCGGCTCCATGGATGGAATTCAACAACCCAAGAAGGAGACATTCAGATGTTACCAGCAAACATATATGTCGGGATTCGCTCGATAGCCTTACTTGCAATTGCCGTCGTTGCCGGGGTCCTATTGCTGCCGGGGTTCGCACAGGCTGGTGCGTTTGAGGATAAGACAAAGGCGTTCACCGGCCTGGATAACATCGGCGATACCAAGGCGGCTTTCGGCGATTTCAACAATGACGGACACGTCGATCTGATTACATACGGCCTGCTCTTTGTGAACCTGGAAGGTAAGAAGTACAAGAAAATCGGCAGCGGCGGCGGCTTGGTTATGTGGGGTGACTTAAACAACGACGGCCACCTCGATCAGGTACGGGCCAATGGCAGCGGCGTCGTGATGCTCGGTGATGGCGAGGGCGGTTACACACGCGGCGTCGGCCCGCCCGGGCCGTTCGGCGGAGAATGTAATGCCGCGAGCCTCGGCGACATCGACAACGACGGCCTGCTCGACATTTATTACTGCGCCGGCGTCGGTAATAAGGACACCTTATGGCGGCAGAATCCGAAACACGAAAATAAATGGGAGCTTGTCCTGGAGGCGGGCGGCGCCTACGCCCGCAGTGTCGTCGGCTGTGATTTTGACGAGGACAACGATATCGACTTCTACGTGTCCAACTACTGGCTGGCTGCCAATTCCCTGTGGGTCAGCGACGGCAAAGGCGGGGCAACAAACCAGGCGGGCCCCTTTGGTGCAACCGGTGGCAGCGGCCACTCGGTCGGTGCCTGCTGGGGCGATATCGACAACGACGGCTACTTCGATATTTTCGCCGGCAACTTCGCGCACCCCGGCCAGCCGCAGTCACGTTTCCTGCACAATCTCGGCCCCG
>CAJWLW010000026.1 GCA_913042885.1 uncultured Lentisphaeria bacterium
CGCGTTGCACGCCACCCGTGCCGCAGTCGAGGAAGGCATCGTTGCGGGCGGCGGCGTCGCCCTCATTCGTGCCGCCAAGGCACTCAACAAGGTCGATGTCGAAGGTGACGAACTGATCGGTGTCGATATCGTGCGCCGTGCCATAACCGAGCCGCTGCGGCAGCTCGCGGCCAACGCTGGCCTCGAAGGCGCCGTCATCGTCAAGGAAGTCGAAGGCAAGAAAGGCAACCAGGGCTATGACGTGGCAAGCGGCAAGTATGTCGACATGCTCGCGGCCGGTATCCTGGATCCGACCAAAGTGACGCGTTCGGCCCTGCAGAATGCAGCCTCCATCGCCGGACTCATGTTGACCACGGAATGCCTGGTCACAGAGATCCCCGAGCTGGAGCCACCCGCACCCCCCGCAGGCGGCGGCGGTGACATGGGCGGCGGCATGGGCGGCATGGGCGGCATGTACTAAGCCGAACCGCCGAAGCACAAACCAAAGAGCCCCGGGCATCATGCTCGGGGCTCTTTTTTTCCCGCGGTTCCACCTGAATCCGTATTCTTCCGGATGACGGGCGGGAAGGATTAAGGTTGTGGGGATGCAGGTGTAAATACAGGCCCCCCGCCCCGGCACGAGCGATCGTCAGCCACCGATCACGTGCATACTCTGCAACTCTGGTGTACTGGTATTGGTCCACCGCACAACCTCATTATTACCCGGAAAGATTTCATGCACCGGACATTCGCAATCCTCGTCTGTCTTCTGATCACTACCGCCGGCCGTGCTGAAGAGATGACGGTTCGCAAGCTGCACCTGGAGTTTCGCAGCAAGATCATCAAGGCCCTCGGCCTGCGCTTTGAAAAGCTGGACACCGGCAAATCCATTCGACGCGCCAGTATGATTGCCCGTGAGACGTTCGGTCCGCACACCGAGCTGCTGAAGGCCGAAGCCCGTCGCGAAATGTCGAGACTCACTTACATCACCGAAGAGGACCTGCAGCCGTACAAAACGAAAATACCGGAGATGCAGGACGTCATAAACGACACCCTCAGCACCTACCAATCCGACGGCCCGCACCTCGGCATCATGTACCTCGACGGCTGGTCGGCGCGTACCGTCGCCGAACGCGCCAAGCAGTTCATCGTGCCGCGCATGACGCCGGCGAAGGAAATGGCCAACCGCACGATGCTGGAGAAATTCATCAAGGACGTCTACTACCGGCTGAACGACGACTACACCAACCCCGTCGTCGTCATCAAGTCCCTCGACGAAGTTTTCCTGGTGACCCTCGAGATGGATCCCGAAACCGGCATCTACCAGCCCGTCAAACTCGACTGGCTCAAGAAAAAGCGCAAGCGATAGCAGGCCCGCTCTTCTTTTCTGTATCACGGGCTTTCCAGCCCGTGATACAGAAAAGTACGGTACCGGTCAAATTCGTCGCGCTGGGCTAAGAATATCCTTGCCCGCCGACACGCTCCCAGGGCGGGATGAGCCCGGCACCACGAATACACCGGCGCAACTGGAAAGCATCGGTCCAGGGAAGTATATAGTTTGGACCAATTGCGGGAGTATTAATGGCCATAGAAATCGCTGCGAAAGTTTTCTTTGTAATGGTTCTGGTACTGATCAACGGCTTCTTTGTCGCCGCGGAGTTTGCCCTGGTCAAGGTCCGTCGCGCCCGTTTGGAGACCAGCGCCGCGGATGGCAACCAGCTGGCGCGCATGGCGCTGCACGTCACCCACAACCTTGATTCCTATCTGTCCGGGTGCCAGCTCGGCATTACCCTGGCCAGCCTCGGGCTCGGCTGGATCGGCGAACCGCTCGTAGCCAAGACGCTCGAGCCGTTGTTCGAGCACCTCGGCGTGGCGGAGCAGCACATGCACATCATCAGCTTCGTCATCGCCTTCAGCGTTATCACTTTCCTGCACATTTCCATCGGTGAGCAGGTCCCGAAGATGATGGCGATCGTGAAGGATCAGTCGGTCGCCCAGTACTGTGCCCCACCGCTCATCCTCTTTTACAAAATCTTCAAACCTTTTATCTGGGTCCTCAACACCTCCAGCAACATCATGCTGCGCGCCATCGGCATCAACACCTCCGAGGCGCACGGCGAGATGACCGAGGAGGAGGTGCGCCTACTGCTTGCTGAAGCTGCCAGTGGCGGCCACCTCTCGAACGCTGAACAAGTGATGATGGAGAACATCCTCGACCTCGAAGACAAGATCGTGCGCCCTTACATCGTGCCGCGCAACCAGATCGTCTTCCTCGACAGCACCCGCCCGGTCACCGAGAACTTGCAGATCGCCGCAGACAGCGGCCATTCCCGCCTGCCGCTGTGCGATGGTGATCTCGACCATATCCACGGCATCGTGCACACCAAGGACCTTTTCGCTGCACTGGCAACCAACCAGTCGCCGGACCGCCTTGCGGACCTGGCACGCCCGGTGATGTTCGTGCCCGAGTTGACCCGGCTCGATCACCTGCTGCAAAGGTTCCAGCGCGACCACGAGCACCTGGCGCTGGTCCTCAGTGAGTACGGCGACATCAACGGCATGATCACCCTCGAAAACGTCCTCGAACAAGTCGTCGGCCCGATCCAGGACGAGTTCGACAATGAACAGCCGCTGCTGCGCAAGGCCGGCGGCGGTTTTATCGCCGACGGGGCATGCCGGCTCAGCGAGCTGGCCGAAAAAGCGGGGTTGGACGTGCCCCCGGATACCGAGGTCGATACGATCGGCGGCCTGCTGATGGAACTGCTCGGGCATCTGCCGACTGTGAACGAAACCGTCGACTGCGGCGAGCATCGGCTGACGGCGCTCGCGGTTGAGACAACACGCGTGATCAGCGTGCGCATCGACCTGATCGCGATCAAAAGCTAAGAATTCATGATCTGGAAATAGGCGATACCGCCGTTATAGTCGTTCTATGGATCTTCTTTTGACTATTTGGGAAACGAGCCTTTTCACATTGTCCGACGGACATGAGCTCCGGGTCAGCCAACTCGCGCTGGCGCTGCTCTTCCTTGTTGCCGGGTTCCTGGTCGTTTCTGTATTTACAAAGATTCTGTCGAGGAAACTCCTGCACCGGCAGGTCCCCGAAGCAGCAGTGCACCTGGCAGAGAAAGTAATTTTTTATCTGCTGATTATTGCCGTCATCTTCTCGGCTCTACGGATTCTGGCGATCCCTCTGACTGTGTTCGCGTTTCTGGGCGGCGCCCTGGCGATTGGTGCAGGATTCGGCACGCAGAACATCCTGAACAACCTTATCAGCGGTTGGATTCTGACTATCGAACGGCCGGTGCGCGTCGGCGATCTGGTAGAAATCGACGGTACCATCGGTCGTGTCGCAGCGATGAAAGGCCGCTGCACGCGCATTCGCCGGACAGACGGTATTGACCTGCTGGTGCCCAACAGCCAGCTGCTCGAGCGCGTACTGACAAACTGGACGCTCACCGACAAGGAGATCCGAACGTCGGTTCGCGTCGGCGTGCGCTACGGTTCCCCGACAGATCAGGTCGCAGCCCTGATTGCGCGGGCGGCCCAGGAGAACGAGGAAATTCTCAAGCGGCCAGAGCCGATCGTGATCTTCGAGGACTTTGCGGACAGTGCCCTGATCTTCGATATCTACTTTTGGTGTGTGGCGGAGACGGACATGAAACTGCGGCAAGCGCGAAGTGCCTTACGCTTTCACATCGACGAGTTGTTTCGCGAAGCAGATATCGTCATCGCCTATCCCCAGCAGGACATCCACCTGGATACGGAAAATACGCTGGACGTGCGGATCGTCGGCAACTCATCCCCCGCCTGACAGAGGCGCCGGATTGGGTCATATTGACACATGTTGGCAATGGTGACCTGGGACATTGTGTGCCGATATGGCAGACATTAAAGTTTCTTTTTGTGTTGTAATATATTGAAATAAAGATAGTTAAGCCCTAGGCTCCGGTGATTCGGCATCTCTGATGCTACTAAGAAGGCGACAGACGGACAATCGGTCCGCCTCAAGAAACAACAATCGCCACACATACACCGGAGGCGCAAAATGAACCGCACCCTCAACCACCCATGGAACGAATTCGATCGAGTCTGGAACATGGTCGATCAGCTCTTCCGCAATCCCGTCGGTACCGGCTCGTCCAGCCGTGGCAAGTTCCCGAAAGTACAGGCCTGGAACCGGGACGGTCACTACGTCGTCACCGCCGAGCTGCCCGGCGTCGAGCTCGCTGCCGTCAATGTCTCGGCACAGGACAGCCCCCTGACAATCAGCGGCGAATTGACCCAGCCGCCGGCAACTGACGGGGTGTACCATCGCAACGAGCGGGCATACGGCAAGTTCCATCGGGAACTGCGTCTGCCGATCAGTGTCGATGGCAGCAAAACAACCGCACAACTGAAGAATGGTGTCCTGACCGTGACCATCAGTCCGGTCGAGGCAGATCAACCCAAAGAGATCAAGGTGACCGCGTAAGCGCGCCTCGAGCCAACACAACGAAGGAGACAAAACCATGAGCACCACAGCACTTCAACCCAAGAAGGATGCGCAGATTGAACAGCAGGCCAGCGAGCACTGCTACACCCCGCGCGTCGACATCCGCGAAACCACGGAAGCCATTCACGTTCAAGCCGAAATGCCGGGCGTCGACAACAAGCACGTCGACGTGCGGCTCGAGGAAGGCACCCTGACCATCCTCGGCCGCGTCACCGGTGATGATAACGGCAAGCCGGTCTACAGCGAATACCGGACCGGCAACTTCGAGCGGGCTTTTCGGATCTCCGAAGCGATCAATGCCAAGGGGATTCAGGCAACCATGGCCAATGGCATCCTGAGCCTGACGCTGCCCAAGTCCGAGTCGGCCAAGCCCAGGCAGATCAAAGTCAACGCGGCATAACAATAACGAGCAACAACCAAACGGGGGCGCCACTGAAAAGCGGCGCCCCCTTTTTGCAGCGAATAATACGGTATGTCGTCATTCACGCACTCAAGCCATAGCGTGTCCCCGGAATCGAACCTGAGCATGTCGTAGCGCCCGTCCGTCGTTTGTGTATTTATCAGCGTTCCAAAGTGCGCCGACAATACGCCATGCTTTGTCGCAAACGCCCCGCCAGGGCAATAGTCAAATCCGCCAATCGATTCGTGAACCTGTGTCGCGCTGCCGATGACAACGAAGCTGGTAGATATCGCTACTGCCGGGGCAGGGCGTCATTTTCAGCGACGGCATCGAAGCGGATTACTTCGAGTTCAACTCCGGCACGGAAACAAAAATCACGGTCGCCGACAAACAGGGCCGTCTCGTGGTGTGAGGGTCAGAACTCCGGGCCCCAAAGATCAAAAGATCCACGCGTGTTGTGTTGGAGCAGACGCCGACTCGCGAGTCGCTGTCCTCGGCCGGGTTCAAACGACTGAACGGCGAGATGAAGCAGCTGGTGAACGCGGTGAAGATCAGCGCCTACATGATCGAGGCGGGTTCTTCGTTTGGTGGGTCGTCATCCTGTGCCGGCCTGTCCGTCACCGCGCGGCCGGCGCGGTAACGCCAGATACACCATTCCAGCCCGAACGCCGCAGCGACAAAATAGACCAGACAGAATGCCTGCGTCTCGATGCCGGCGGCTGTCGTAATCAGGACCGGTACGCCTATGGTGCCGATCGCGATGCACCCGACAATGCAGCTTTGGGGAAACAGCGCCGCCTCTGCGTCGACGGCGGCGCGCCGCTGCCGGATCCCGGCAACAAGCAAAGCAATCGTAGCAAGAATAAAGGGCAGCAGCGACAGCTCAATACGTCGACCGCCGATCTCGAACACATCGCCGTGCGCCGTCAATCGGTAGTACGAATCGATCGCCCCGCCGTCGTCTTTGGCAACCAGCATCGCCCGGCCGCCGATCATCGTGTGCGGCAGCGTCTTCGTCTGGAAAACGGTTGCCGCGACACGCTTCAGGAGAATCTCCGCGAACCAGGCAGGGCGATCTGTGATCTTGTCGAGAAACATTTTTCGGATGAACACCTCGTACTCCTTGCTCGCGGATGTCCGGATGATACTTCGCAGATCCGGTCCGCCCGCTTCAACCACCGCGGTTGCCGCGTTGAGATCGTCCCAGACATGGACACCGGTATCGTCGAAATCGCCGAGACCACACCAGACGTTGTGCCAAACCGGATGCCCCGTCGTCGGGCCGGTCGGCAGATCGAATTGGGCCGCGGCACTGTGCATAACGCTCTTCATGTAACCGCGAAACAGAATCGTCGGAAACGCAAACAGCAGCAGGGTCAGGAGCAAGAGACCATAGCGATTGCATTGTCGAAACCAGCGTGTTGATCGCACCGAGGCGAGGAGTTGTTCGTCGGCCGTCGCCCACCAGAAAGCGAGAACGAAGCCGGGCATCAGGGCCAGCGTACCGTTCCGACACATCATGCATAGGGCAAAGAAGCCGCCGGCGGCGATCACCCGGAGCGCCCAGGAATTGATTGTCAGCCTGCGACGCAGAACGCAGAACACCGCCACGGTAATGAGCAGCAGAATTCCGATCAGGTAAAAGCCCGTCGCGGAATAGGATGTTGACAGCGTCGTGGTGACGTACGAGGACAGCGCCAGCAGGGGCAGCAGAACTGCGGCGGCAACCGCGTGTCCCGCTGTATACAGCTCCCAGTTCAGCCACCCCAGCAGCGGCACCGCAACGAGCAGAGCGATCCAGAACAGGAGATACGGCATCGGACCGCCGCGAACCTGAAACAACCGCCCCAGCAGCCACGCCCGGCCGGCATCATTGGTGCCGCCCTTCAGACGCACTTGACTTTCCGGGTGTTCCTCGTAATGCACTGTGCGCCAGAAGGCACGGTGCAAGCCGAGCTGCTCGGCTTCATCGCGCGGCAGATAGATATTCCAGCCCGCATGCAGCGGGAATTCATCGTAGTGCAGGTAACCCAGCGCCGATCGTATATCGCGCGAATATCGGCTGTGCTCCTCCGGGATTTCGGCGCCGATAGCCAGGGCCGCGAGGATGACCGCGACAACAGCCGGCACGAAGCTCAGATAGCGCGGCGTGGGGCTCATCTCGTTGACATCTGCGACGACGCGGGGTTGGAGGGTGGACTCGAGCCGAACTTAGCCTGGATTATTCACACGTTTCCAGCAAGGCAGATTCCGGCGTCGCAGCAGTACAGGCGTTCCAACCGTATTCTAACGCGGCGAAGCGCGGATTATAGTATGATAGGGTATTGATTCTCGCCCCAACTCGAAGGCGAAAATCCAAGAAAATAAACCCGTGAATCAACGTGAATTCAGGGGACAATTCCCCAATTGCACTATTGACAAGTTGCCGGTCGGATCACATAATTCAAGGTGAAGTTCCTCGCCGGTTTTCCCGGTGATTCGGCATCTCAGATGCTACTAAGAAGGCGATAGGCGGACAATCGGTCCGCCTCAAGAAACAACAATCGCCACACATACACCGGAGGCGCAAAATGAACCGCACCCTCAACCACCCATGGAACGAATTCGATCGAGTCTGGAACATGGTCGATCAGCTCTTCCGCAATCCCGTCGGTACCGGCTCGTCCAGCCGTGGCAAGTTCCCGAAAGTACAGGCCTGGAACCGGGACGGTCACTACGTCGTCACCGCCGAGCTGCCCGGCGTCGAGCTCGCTGCCGTCAATGTCTCGGCACAGGACAGCCCCCTGACAATCAGCGGCGAATTGACCCAGCCGCCGGCAACTGACGGGGTGTACCATCGCAACGAGCGGGCATACGGCAAGTTCCATCGGGAACTGCGTCTGCCGATCAGTGTCGATGGCAGCGAAAAGCTCAATCACCAGGCGACTACGCGGCGTCGAACGTAAATTCGCCGTCGGCGTATCCTGCGTTCAAGCTGGTGTTCTCATCGAACTCGCCGGCAACGATCATTCGTGAGACGGCATTCTCCAGCCGGTTGGTGATCACCCGGCGCAACGGCCGGGCGCCGTAGGCCGGATCATACCCCTCCGCCGCCAGTTGTTCGCGGGCAGCATCGGTGACCGCTACCTGGCGGTTGAGCTTGCCGACCTTCGCTTCGAACCTGGTCAGCTGGATGTCGACGATCGTACGCAGGTCTTCGGGCGTCAGCGCCTTGAAGACGATGATGTCATCGACCCGGTTGAGGAACTCCGGCCGGAACACTTGCTGCAGCTCGGTGAGCACACGCGCCTCGAGCTGCGCGTCATCGGCGGATTCGTCGAGCAGATGCCGACCGCCGATATTCGAGGTCATGATCACGACGGTGTTCTGGAAATCGACAACGTGCCCCTGTGAATCGGTCAGTCGCCCGTCGTCGAGCAACTGCAACAGGACGTTGAAGACGTCCGGATGCGCCTTTTCGATCTCGTCGAACAGGATGACGGCGTACGGTCGCCGACGAACAGCCTCGGTGAGCTGGCCGCCCTCGTCGTAGCCGACGTAGCCGGGCGGCGCGCCGATCAAGCGGGCGACGCTGTGCTTTTCCATATACTCGGACATGTCGATGCGCACCATGGCATGCTCGTCGTCGAACAGAAATTCGGCCAGCGTGCGTGCCAGCTCGGTCTTGCCGACGCCTGTCGGTCCGAGGAAAATGAAACTGCCGTTGGGCCGCCCCGGATCCTGCAGGCCGGCACGGGCGCGCAAAACGGCATTCGCCACGGCATCGACCGCCTGGTCCTGCGCAACGACGCGCTTGTGGAGGTGGTCGGCGAGATGCAACAGACGCTGGCGTTCGCCCTGCAGCAGCTTTGACACTGGAATATGCGTCCAGCAACTGATGATCTCGGCGATGTCGTCCTCGGTGACTTCCTCGCGCAGCATGCGGTTGGCACCTTCGACATTCATCTGGGCCTCCTTGTCGGCCATCTGCTTTTCGATGCCGGGAATGGTGCCGTTTCGCAGTTCGGCGACGGTGTCCAGGTCGTAGTCGCGTTCCGCCTGAGCCAGGCGACGGCGGGCTACTTCGAGGGCACTGCGCAAGGCGTGCAATTCTTCGATACCACCCTTCTCCTTGTCCCAGCGCGCCTGCAGTTCGTTAAGTTTGTCATCGGTCTCCGCCAGTGCGTCCCTGAGTTCCGCAAGCTGCGCCTGCGACTCCGGATCCTCCTCCTTGCTGAGGCCGGCAATCTCGATCTCCAACTGCATTTTGCGCCGTGCCACTTCATCGATCTCGAGCGGGCGGCTGTCGATTTCCGTGCGCAGACGGGCGGCGGCCTCGTCGATCAAGTCGATGGCCTTGTCAGGCAGGAACCGGTCGCTGATGTAACGGTCGGAAAGCACCGCCGCGTTGACCAGGGCGGCGTCGCGGAACTTGACGCCGTGGTGCACTTCGTAGCGGTCGCGCAAACCGCGCAGGATGGAGATGGTATCCTCAACCGACGGCTGCTCGACCAGGACGCTCTGGAAGCGGCGTTCCAGTGCCTTGTCCTTTTCAATGTTCTTGCGATACTCATCCAGCGTCGTTGCGCCGATGCAATGGAGTTCACCGCGCGCCAGCATCGGCTTGAGCAGGTTGCCGGCGTCCATGGCGCCTTCGGCCGCTCCGGCGCCGACAACAGTGTGCAGCTCGTCGATAAACAGGATAACCTCACCATCGGCTGCGGTGACTTCCTTGATCACCGCCTTGAGGCGCTCCTCGAATTCACCACGGTACTTGGCGCCGGCGATCAGGGCCCCCATGTCGAGGGCCATGAGTCGACAGTTTTTCAGACCTTCGGGCACGTCACCGGCAACGATGCGACGGGCCAACCCTTCGACAATGGCAGTCTTGCCGACGCCCGGGTCACCGATCAGCACCGGATTGTTCTTGGTGCGTCGCGACAGGATCTGCACAATGCGGCGGATCTCCTCGTCGCGGCCGATGACCGGGTCGAGCTTTTCCTGGGCGGCCAAGGCGGTCATGTCGACAGCGTACTTAGCGAGCGTGTCGAAGGTGGCTTCGGGATTGGCCGAGGTAACGCGCTGGTTGCCACGGACTTCCTGCAGCGCCTGCAGCAACAGGTCGCGGGTGATATTAAACTGCCTCATCAACTCGCTGCAGGTCGGGTCATCACCAAGCGCCAGGAAGATATGCTCGACACTGACGTACTCGTCGTTCAGGCGCTCGGCGGTCTGCTCGGCGGCGATCATCACTTTGCTCAGTTCACGCGTGGCGCCGACCTGGCCGACGCCGGGACCGGTGACGGCAGGCACGCCGTCAAGCTCGCGGTCGACGGCGCCGCTGAAATCGGCCAGGGAGACGTCGAGTTTCTGCAGCAATGCCGGCACGAGTCCGTCTTCCTGCTCGAGCATTGCAGCGAGCAGGTGCAGGGGCATGAGGTACTGGTGGTCGGATTTGACCGTCAGCTCGTGAGCGTTGGAAACGGCCTCACGCGACCGTTCTGTCAGTCGTTCCATATTCATCGTGGTCCTCCGCTGTTGGCCCAGAAGTTTGGTGTTCTTTCGTTGACTTTGAAACGCATCTTCTTTGCCAACAGCCGGTCGACTCATGCAACGTACTGGGGCAGCGCCAGATACCACACCATTAGGGCCACTATGTCACGCGTATGACACATGGAAAGCGACATGAAAACTGGCACACTGCGCCAATATGGCGCATATTTACTGGGATAATGAACTGGGATGGGATCACTATAACTATATTCATCACAGGTGGTTATGCTGTCAGTCGCGGCTGCCGCCGAGCAGACCGAAGCGCATCACCAGGTAAAGCAGCTGGACAACGGCAGTGATTGTCGCTGCGACATAGGTCATCGCCGCTGCGGAAAGAACGGCAGACACGCCCTGAGCCTCTTCCCTGCTGTTGACAATACCGATAGACTGCAACGCTTTCTTGGCACGGGCCGAAGCGTCGAACTCGACCGGCAACGTGATGATTTGAAAGATTACCAGGCCGGAAAACAGGACAATACCGATCTTGACCAGGCCGAGACTGCCGATCATGGCACCGATGATGATCATCGGCCAGGACAGCCAGGAACCGAAATTGGCCATCGGCACGATTGCCGAACGCAGGTGCAGCGGTGCGTAGTTCTTGGCATGCTGCAGTGCGTGCCCCGCCTCGTGGGCCGCGATACCGACCGCCGCGACGCTGTTACTGTGATAGATGTTGGGTGACAGCCGCAGTGTCTTGCTGGCCGGATCGTAATGATCCGACAGCCAGCCCTTGGTGACTTCGATGTTGACATCGTTGACGCCGCCGGCCCGCATCACTGCAGCGGCCGCGTTGACGCCGGTGTAGCCGCCGCTGGTAGCGTACTTCGACCAGTGCTTGACCGATGATTTGACCTTCAACTGGGCCCACAGGGCAAGCAGCATGGCGGGTCCGATGAGCAGCCAGTAGAGAGGATCGAACAAGGCGAAGAAAGGCATGTCTTAAGTCTCCTATATGTCAGGTATGAAGGGGTTTCATCCGTATTTAGCACACCCCATGCCAAATGCCGCCGGCTTCATTGTGCAGGGGCAACGGGCTGGGCGATTACTGATTCTTAATCTATCAGCTAACCCACTCACCTCAAGTCAATTACATTCGACTTGGCGAGATTTCAGAAAGTCCCGGCGAGCGGATCAGGGCAAGCCGGACAGGTAAATCCGTAGGGCAGTGTATGGATCAGGCTGTCACAATCGTCCCGTATCGGTGCGTCGTTTTGACCCAAGTACCGGACAATCAGGGCACCATCGTCAATGAGGCAGACGCAGATCGCAATAAAAACGATTGCCAGTCGGTCATCGTCGGCAATGTCCAGGATCTGATCGACTCCAAAACGGGCAACGAAGTGCACGTCGAAACTGGAATTGTAATGAAAGCCCGCACTCCGCTGCGGCTTTTTTATTTATTGTTTTTGCCGATGAGCGCAATATAGTCGCAGTCCGATCCATCGCGTACCCGTACGTGATGGAGTGTTGGAGGGTTGACATGCTGCAGCGTTCGAGTAAACAGGCTTTTTCCCATGCCCGCGCAACTGAAAATGACACCGTTTCCGTGACTCTATTGCTGCAAAACGCCATCACGCCGCCATCCTGTCGGCATGGCTGTATGCTTAATCAAAAAGAGGTCCTTAAATGAGCACACTCGCAAGTTTCAGACTCGACGACCGGGTATCCGTCGTCACCGGCGGTGCCCGAGGCCTGGGCTATGACATTGCCGATGTCCTGGCTGAAGCCGGCAGCGATCTGGTCATTACCTCCCGCCACCAGGAAGCCGTCGATGAAGCAGCGGACAAGTTTCGCGAGGCTCACGGCGTACAGGTTCTGCCGCTCGCACTCGATCACTGTGACTTTGACCAAGTGGCGGCAGTAGCGCAGCAGGCCTTCGACTGGCAGGAACGCATCGACGTCCTTGTCAACAACGCTGGTGGTGGTGTCGGCGGTACCCCGGACCTGTTCGAGCGCCCACCTGAAGCGATCACGGCGATGATCGAAACCAACCTCATCGGGCCCATGTACTGCTGCCGGGAGTTCGGCCGGGCAATGGTCGAGGCAGGCCGCGGCAGCATCATCAATATCGCCTCGATCGCCGGCATGTGCGGGCGCGACCGACGCATGTACGACCGCACCGAGCTCGGCCAGCAGCCCATTGATTATGCTGCCGCCAAGGGCGGCGTCATCAGCATGACCATGGATCTGGCCGGGTACCTGACGCCAAAGGGCGTTCGGGTCAACGCAGTCTCCCCCGGCGGCTTCGAGCGCGGCCAGGTGCAGGCATTCATCGATGCGTACAGTGACGCTACACCAATGGGCCGCATGGGCCGGGACGGCGTCGATCTGAAGGGCGCAATTCTATTCCTGGCCTCCGACGCCTCGGCATATGTCACCGGCCAGAATCTCGCTGTTGATGGTGGCTTCGTGATGTGGAAATAGGAGTGGCGCATGAGCCAATCAGAATCCATCAACACTGACGCCGGGAAGCGCACCGTCCTTGTCGTCGGCTGCGGCTCGATCGGGCGGCGCCACATCCGCTTGCTGAGCGAGCGCCCGGACACCCGGGTTGTAGCCTGCGACCATGACCCGGCAATCCTGGCAGACGCCATCCGCGAGACGCCTGTCGAGCAGTCATTCGACGACCTCGATGCGGCGCTTGCTGCAGCCCCGGAATTCGTCTGGGTCTGCACGCCGGATCCGGCTCACGAAGCCGTGGCGACGCCCGCCCTGAGGGCCGGCGCCCATGTATTCTGCGAAAAGCCACTGGCCCATACTGTCGAATCGGGCCGTGCTATCGCGACCGTAGCGCAAGAGACCGGCCGGACTGTCGGCGTCGGATACGTCATACGTTGCGAAGACGGCTATCAGCGCATCAAGCAACTGCTGGACGACGGCGAGCTCGGGACAGTCGTCGCCGCGCGCGTCAAGGTCGGTGCCTACGACACGCTGCTGAATATGAAATCCGGTTTCATAACGGACCGTAAAGACAGCATCGTGCTGGACTACTCCCACGAGCTGGACTATCTGCACTGGTTCCTGGGACCGGTCGCCGAGGTAACGGCAACAGCCGCGTCGATCGGCGATCTGCCGCTCAAGCCCGATCCGAATGTTGTCGCAGCAACCTTGCGATTCAAGAGTGGCGCTGTGGTCAGCCTCCACCTGGACTATGTGCAACTGCCCGGCGGCAGGACGATCGAGCTTTTCGGCGATGCCGGCAACCTCTCCTACACTATGGCCAGTAAGCAGATTCTCCTGCAGGCACACGGAGCTGAAGTCGTAACCGAAATCCCGATCGCCGGCGCACGCGACGACTGGTTTCGCAAGGAACATCAAATCTTTTTCGACGCCGTAGCGGCGGGGCAGCAGCCACTGGTGTCCGCCGAAGACGGCGTGGCCACACTGCGGGTCGCTGAGGCTATCATCACGGCATACCGCGAAAATCGCGTTGTGCACTTAAGCTGAAGGTCATTCATGAGCAGCACGTTTAACGTTGGCATTGCCGGTTTTGATTTTACCCCGGCCATACATCCAGAGTACGGCGCCTGGGGCACCACACCCGGCATGACCGAAGTCGACATGCCACTGCTCGGCCGCTGCATCGCGTTGAGCCAGGGTGAAGATCTCCTGCTCTGGTATGGTATCGATATCTGCGGCAACCCGCCGAAAGAAGTCGCTGCGATCCGCGACGAGCTGGCGAGTGCCCTCAGCCTGCAGCGCCGGCAGATTATCTGGTCCACCAGCCAGACGCACTCAAGCCCAACGCTGCCCGGCTCCGACGTGCCCGGCGGCAGCTGCATTACCGAGCGCGGTTCATACGACACCGATTACTGCAACGCCCAGCGCCGCGTGTTCATGCAGAAGTGTATCGATGCCGGACGCCAGGCCATCGACAGCCGGCAACCGGCTCAAATCCGGGCCGGCAGCGGCTTTTGCGATTCCATCAGCTACAACACCCGCTTCCCGATGCCGAACGGCGGCGTCAAGTTCAGTCGGCACCACACGGAAGGCCTGCAGAGCGGCAAGTTCTTTGACCCGACTGTCGGGCTGGTCGTGTTCGAAGATGAATCCGGCAAACCGCTTGGCGCCATCTTCAACTTCTGCTCGCACCCCGCGACGATGATCAACGACAAGTACGTCTCGCCCGACTGGGTCGGCACCGCCAGGGCCGAGATCGAAGGCGCCATCGACAGCGCCCCGGCAATGCATGTCCAGGGCTTCTGCGGCGACGTCAACTGCCACCACATCTTCGGCACCCCGGCACAGGCCAGGTCCACCGGCCTGCGTCTCGGCAAAGCCGCTGTCGACGCGCTGCCGACGCTCATACCGGCGCGCGCCACGCCGTTCGCTGTCCGGACCGAGACGATCCAGATCGACTGCCGGCCGATGTACACGCACCCCGAACTCGACCATGCGCTGAAGTTGCGTCGCGACTACATCGACAGCCTCGCAACCGACCCGGCCGCCACGTGGTTCGCCGGCATCAACGCACCCGAGTTCATGAACGCCAAAGAGAAAACCGCCTTCGTCCAGGTGCAGATCGATTATCTCGAAGAAGGACAGCGTATCCTGGAGACCGGCGAATCGGTCCGCGACCAACTGGATTTCGAACTCACGGCAGTCCGCATGGGCGACGTCGCCGCGATCATGTCCTACGGGGAAAACTTCACGCAGACCGGTGCAAAGATCCGCCACCGCTCCCCCTTCGCCCACACCCTGATCTGCGGCGACAGCAACGGCCTCTGGGGCTATCTCGGAGACGACGACGAAATCGACCGCCGCGGCTATGAGACGGACTCCTACTGGAAAATGCTCTTTACCGACGGCTTCCGCCGCGCCCCCGCCAAAGGCAGCGCCGATAGGATTATCGACACCAGCGTCAGGATGTTGTGGGACTTGCAGCAACACAAGGGTTGAACCTGCTTCGCCCCGTGGCGCTGTCTCATGTCTCGGCGTTCGTCTAACTGAACTGGTTGTATCCGGTCGGGAGGCATTCGCCGGTCGGCGGGTCGAGGCATGGGTTGAGCTCGCCGGGATCGGTACCACGCAGGCGGATCCAACGGAAGGAGGGCCAGACTTCCAAGTCTGCCTTGACGTCGGCAGAACCGACCCGCATGGTCATGCCACAGCGGATTTGATCACCAGTGTTTGCCTCGGAACCGTGCACCAGGGCATCGGTATGCAGCGACATCTCGCCGGCCTTCAAGTCGAAGTCGATGGCCTGATTCTCGTCGATCTCGCTCGGTGTCAACGCCTGTGCCAGTACATCGCTGTCCTTCAACTCACCGGCATGTTCCAGCACTGCCTTGTGCGAGCCCGGGATGACTTTCATGCAGCCGTTGGACGCGTCCGTATCGTACAATGCGATCCAGGAACTGACGTTGTGCTCGGCCGGCTTCAGCGGCCAATAGGATATGTCCTGATGCCACGGCACCGTCTTGCCGTCGCCCGGCGCCTTGTAGAAATACTGGCCGCCCCAGATAAACAAGTCGGGACCGAGCAGGTCTTCGAAGCAATCGAGTACAACCGGTGTCTTGCAAATGTCCCAGAACCCCTTGTGCACTGCCCACCAACCATTGACATCGTTGTGCGTCAGGCCCTTCTCGGCAAGACCCGCCGTCACCTTCTCGAACAGCTCCCGGGCCTGCCCGAGCTGCTCGTCGTCGAAGACGCGAATGCCCTTGATATAGCCCTGTTCGTGAAACTGTTCTATCTGTTCTACGGAAAGCATTTTATTCATCGTCAAACCCCTGTTATATGTGTATGCAGTTAACATAGGCCGCCGCATCACGAATCCCACATGGAGTCATCCCACCGGCCTCACCGGAAATTGTAATCATGCGCGGGGCCGATTATCGTTGTCGCCTGCGCTCGCACTCGCACCCGCAGTCAATGAGGGACAGTAAGTTGAACGACGAAAACCCTGAATACCGGGCCATGCAGCAGCGCTTTCTGTGGACGCTCTGCTTAGCCTTTTTACTGCATGCCTGGTTACGCTGCAGCAACGGCCCCAATGCCGGCGGCCTGCAGTACGCCTATATCGGCCCCGGCGCCGGCATCGCCATACTCGGATCGTTTCTGGCTGTTGCATCGGCGATGTTTGCGGCTTTCCTGGCACTGCTCACCTGGCCGATCCGACGACTCTGGCGCGCCTTCCGCGGGCACCGGACAGCAGCCAACGCCAAGGTCCGACGGGTCGTCATTGTCGGCCTCGACGGTCTCGAACCCGGACTCGTCGACGAGTATCTCGAAGCCGGGCTGCTGCCGAACCTGGCGCAACTCAAGGCCTCCGGCAGCTATACCCGTCTCGGCACCACGTGCCCGCCCCTGTCACCCGTGGCGTGGTCGTCGTTCAGCACCGGCACAAACCCGGGCAAGCACAACATCTTCGACTTCATCTGCCGCAACCCGAACGATTACCGGCCGCAGATTTCGTCGGTACGCATCGAACCCGCCCGGCGTACGCTGAAGCTCGGCAAATACCTCCTCCCGCTCGGCAGGTCGAAGATCATCGGCCGGCGTAAGAGCAAGCCGTTTTGGAACGTGCTCGGCGAGGCCGGCGTTTTCAGCGCCGTGCTGCGCGTGCCGATAACCTTTCCGCCCGACCGTTTCCACGGCGTGCAGCTGGCCGCGATGTGTGTGCCCGATCTGCGTGGGACACAGGGGATGTTCGCCTGCTTTTCCGAGAGCGAAGAAACCGGCGCCATGATGGACGGCGACGTCGGCGGCGAGCGTCTCCGCGTCCGGCGCGACGGCAACCGCCTGCACGGCGAGCTCATCGGCCCCGCCAATACCCTGCTCACCGGTCAGCCCGAGGTGCGCACGAAGTTCGCTGTCGTGCTCAACAGCTCTGCCGCCGTGCTGCACATCGCTGGCCAGAAGATCGCCTTGCCTTTGAAGGCCTACACCGACTGGATCACTATACGATTCCGCCTGGCACCGGGATTCCGGGTCAACGGCGTGTGCCGTTTCTATCTGATCAGCACCAAGCCGTTCACCATGTACTGCACGCCGGTGCAGATCGATCCGGACAAGCCGGTCATGCCGATCTCGCACCCGGCGGTCTACTCCAATTACCTGGCGCGCCTGCTCGGCAAGTACTCGACACTCGGCCTGGCAGAGGACACCTGGTCGCTCTCCGAGGGTGTGCTCGACGAAGACGCGTTTCTGACGCAGGCCTACGACATCCATGAAGAACGCGAACGCATGCTGATCGATTCGCTCGACCGCGTGCGACGCGGCATGGTAGCCTGCGTCTTCGATGCGCCCGACCGCATACAGCACATGTTCTGGCGCTTCATCGACAACAATCATCCGGCACTCGCCGAGCGGCCCAATACCCATCCCGATACGATTCGCGACATGTACCGGCGCATGGATGAAACTGTCGGCAAAGTAATGGAACGTCTCGACGAAGACACCACCCTGATCGTCATGTCCGATCACGGGTTCAAACCGTTCCGGCGCGGCCTCGATCTCAACGCCTGGTTGCTGGCCAATGATTACCTGAGACTGAAGGACGATGCTGCCAACACCGACTCTCAATACCTGGCGGACGTCGACTGGACCCGCACCCGAGCCTACGCCATCGGTCTCGCCGGCATCTATGTCAATCGCCGTGGACGCGAGGCCCAGGGCATCGTGGCGGAGGAGGAAACCGAGTCGCTGATTACAGAGCTCGCAGAAAAACTCACCGGGCTCGTCGATACAGAGACCGGCGACATCGCCGTTCACGAGGCGATCCCCGGCAACCGCGCCTACCGCGGGCCGTACGTCGACGCCGCACCGGACCTGATCATCGGCTACAGCGTCGGCTATCGGGTCGCCTGGGACGCTGCCGTCGGCAAGTGCGGCGCCGACATCTTCACACCGAATACAAACGCCTGGAGCGGCGACCATTGTGTCCACCCCGACCTGGTGCCCGGCGTCTTGTTCAGTAGTATCAAACTCAAGGACGACGCCAGCATCATCGATGTCGGACCGACAACGTTGGAACTGCTGGGCGTCGCAAGACCCGGCTACATGGACGGGGAGTCATTGCTATGCGACACCGAATAGCAGAACTGGTTTTCGCATCAGCGCTTCTCGCTGCCTCGGTAAGCGCCGGCGGCGAACCGCAACGTGTCCTGGTCCTTGGCTTCGACGGCATGGACCCGAAAGTCTGCCGGAAACTGATGGCGGCAAACAAGCTGCCGCATTTCCAGCAGCTGGCGAAATCCGGCACGTTCACCTCGCTGGCCACCAGCAACCCGCCGCAAAGCCCCGTCGCCTGGTCGAATGTCATCACCGGCGCCGGCGCCGGGGTCCATCAGATTTTCGATTTCATTCATCGCGACCCGAACCCGGACGTGCAGGGCCTTCCGTTGCGCCCCTTTCTATCGATCTCCGCGATTGTGCCACCCGAAAAAACGCGCGCCATCGATATCGGCAAGTGGCACATTCCATTGACCCGCGGCAAGCCGGTGTCACTGCGTCGCGGCAGTGCGTTCTGGGATCACCTGGTAATCAACGGTGTCGATACGGCCATCTACCGGATGCCGGCCAACTACCCACCTCCCGAGGCCGCCGGGTCCGGCCATTTCAGTTGTCTCTGCGGCATGGGGACACCGGACCTGTTGGGGACCTACGGCGAGTTCACGCTGTACACACCGGATGCCCCATTTCCCCCACGCGCCGTACCGGGCGGCAAATTCGTCAGCTTGTTCATGTTCGAACATCGCGGTACGGAGCAACTGACCGGCCCGGCGAATTTTTTGAAAGCTGAATCGTCGAGCATCAAGACGCCGTCGCTGGCGATCGAGTTCGAAGTGGTCAGGGACCCACAGGCCGATGTCGCCAAGATCACGATTGGCGAACATCTCGAAATCCTCAATGCCGGCGAGTGGACCAGGTGGCTGCCGATCACGTTCGAGACCGGCGTGCCAGGTGCCGCGGTGCTGGACGCTTTGCAGGCGCCCGTGTCGGTGCCGGCAATGGTCAGGTTCTACCTGAAGTCTGTACACCCGAAACTCGAACTCTATGCCAGCCCGCTGAACATCGACCCGCTGCGGGCGGCAACACCGATCAGCACGCCCGCCGATTTCGCCGGTGATCTGGCAAAAGCAACCGGGCGCTACTTTACGACCGGCATCCCTGAAGACGCCAAGGCAATCCGCGCCGCCGCTCTCGACGAGGACGAATTTCTCAAGCAGGTCGACCTGGTCCTGGAAGAGCGCATTGTTCAGTATCGGTACGCACTGAAAAACTTCGACGATGGTCTGTTGTTCTTTTATTTCGGCACGCCCGACTTGCTCTCACACATCTTCTGGCGCGACCGCGACCCCGACCACCCCGGGCGCGACCCGGAACAGGACGACCGCTACGCCGAAGTCATCAACGATTGCTACATCCGCATGGACGCGCTCATCGGCGAGGCACTCGACGAGATGAATGAATCCGACACACTCATCGTCTTGTCCGACCACGGATTCACCAGCTTCCGGCGTTCCGTACACCTCAATACCTGGTTGCGCCACAACGGCTATCTGAAAATCCAAGCCGGCCGTGCAGCCAGCGAAACACCACTGTTCCAGTATGTCGACTGGTCGGAGACTCGAGCCTATGCTTTCGGCATCAACGGCCTGTTCGTCAATCAGCAAGGACGTGAGAAAAACGGCATTGTCGCGCCCGGCGACGACACAGAAAAGTTGCTGCAGGAGATTTCCGAAAAACTGCAGTTGCTCCAGGACGATGACGGCTCACCGGCAATCGAAAAAATATATCGCGTGAGCGATGTGCATCCGGGGGCCGATGCCGATCTCGCGCCGGACGTCATTGTCGGTTACGCAGACTTTTATCGAGGCAGTTGGACCACGGCACTGGGCGGCATCGCGGACAAGGTGTTCGAGGACAACCTCGACCGCTGGAGTGGCGACCACTGTGTCGCACCGCACCTCGTGCCCGGCATCCTTGCCAGCAATCGTAAGGTCACTATCGACGATCCTCGACTCGCCGATGTCACCGCAACTATCCTAAGCTTGTTTGATATCGAAGCGGACCCGCAAATGAACGGACGCAATTTGATCACTGAACCCTAAAACCTCCTGACCACCATGTTCGGACCAAAAATAAAGATCGACAAAAGTCTCTACGAGCGCCTCGAGAAAGCTGCCGGGAAAGCAGGCTACGCAACTACCGATGAATTCATCATCCACGTCCTGGAACGTGAGGTCTCGCAGCTCGAACGCGGCCAGGACGACGAGGAAGTGCGGAAGCAGTTGCGCGGGCTTGGCTATATCGAGTGAGCTTCGTCAATCACATAACCACAGCCGTATTCGATGTGCTGATGGCACCGCTCGAAGCACTGCCGCCATTGCTGGTTCTGATCATCTGGTCTGTCGTGACCGGTATCGTGATGGCCGTGGTCTTTCGCTGCACGTCGAACCAGAAAGCACTGGCAAAGGTCGCCAATGAAACCAGCGCGAATATCCTGGCAATTAAACTTTTCCAGGACGACCTCGGCGTCACTTTCCGCTGCCTGCTGAAGCTCCTGCACGATATCGCGCAGCGCCTGCGGCACTCGTTGCGGCCGATGCTGATCATGCTCGTGCCGCTGGTGTTTCTGCTGGTTCAGCTCGCCCTGCGATTCGAGTACGAACCGCTGCAGATTGGGGAGTCCGCAGTTGTCGAACTGCGGCTGGCGCCGGCCGTGTGGGAACAGTTCAACACCGTCCGGATCGAGGCGCCCGACACTGTCAGGGTCGAGACAGCGGCGATGCGCGACTTCAAGCTGCACACAGTCTACTGGCGCCTGTCTGCGACGACAGCGGAACCGGTCGGAATCCGATGGACAGTCGGTGACCGGACAATCGAGAAAGGCATTGCCGTCGCGGATAGTTCAGCAAGATTACTGAGGGTCGACACAGTGCGTCCCGGCGACGATTGGCTTGAACAACTGCTGCATCCCGGTGAACGATCGTTCGACGACGACTCACCGGTTCGCGAAATTGTCGTGCACCACGGCGATCGCGTGACGCGGATTCTCAACTGCAACGTCCCCTGGTGGGCAACGTTTCTCATCGTCTCCTGCCTGACCGCCTGGCTGGTGCGCCCGATCGTCAAGGTTCAATACTGAGGTGACTGTTGGATGATGTGATCACAATTGTTTCGGGCCTGCCGCGTTCCGGGACGTCGCTGATGATGCAGATGCTCGAGGCCGGCGGCATGCCGGTGCTCACCGACGGTATCCGTGACGCCGACGAAGATAATCCCAGGGGCTACTACGAGCTCGAGTCGGTCAAGCGGACAAAGGACGATCCGACTTGGCTGCATGGTGCTACCGGCAAAGTTGTGAAGATGATCTATCTGCTGCTGTACGACCTGCCCGCGACATACAATTATCAAATCATTTTCATGCGTCGCCCGCTCAGCGAGGTTGTCGCTTCGCAACAGATGATGCTCACACGCAGCGGCAAGGAAGGCACCTCATTAAGTGATGAGCGATTCACCAGTCTGCTCGAACGCGAACTTTCCGAGGTCGACGAATGGCTCGGGCGCCAGGAGAACTGCGTGGTTCACAACGTAAACTATCACGACCTGCTGAGCAACGGTGAATCTACAGCAACTGCGCTCAACGATTCCGTAGGTGGTGATCTCGATATCGAAGCCATGCAGCGCGTCATCCGGCCCGAGCTCCACCGGCAGCGACATTGAACGAACCGCGATTGTCAAACCATCATCTGAAGTGCCCATGCAACAACGTGCATTAATCATCGGTGCCGGACGCATCGCGCGCGGACTGATCGCGGACATGCTGACGCGGTCGAACTGTGACATCGTCTTTGCGGTGCGATCGCAAACGCAGCGCCGCCTGGAAGATGCGGGCAAGTACGATATCCGATTCTATGGCAAGCGTGATGATACGCTGACGATCGACCGCTATGCAACAGTATCGCTGGCGGATGCCACTGCACTGGAGCGCGAACTGGTCACAGCCGATTTCGTATTCACCGCAGTCGGTGCCGGGGCGCTTGCAGAAATAGCAAACACGCTGGCACCACCGCTGCAGCAGGCGCTCGAGCGACGGGAAAAAGCGCTGAACATCTTTCTATTCGAAAACAGCGCCGACGGTGCCGATCTGTTCCGGACTATGGCGACCGCAACGCGAACGGGCATCGTTCCCTGCGTCGTCGACCGGCTGGTCACGACTGTGACGGAACCAGGATCTCTCGACCTGACAGCCTGTTCGCGGGATACCACGGCATACGAGGCCAGGTCGGTGATCGGATCCGTACCCGAACTGCATGGATTCCTGCCGTGCGATGACATTGCCATGCGACGACAGTCAAAGATGATGCTTACGAATATGCCACAGGCGACTGCCGCCGCCTTGGGTTACCTGAAAGGATACGAATTCGTCAACAACTGTTGCCGCGATCCGGATATAAGCGCAATCGTACGTGGAGCCATGACGGAAGTACGCGACGGCATGGCGGCTGCCGGCACATTTATCAGTCCGGACATCCCGGATCCGGCAGCGTATGCCGAAGAATTTTTCGGATACTTCTCGGCGGAGACCTGCAGCGACCAGGTCACACGTGTCCTGACAGATCCGATCCGAAAATTGCAGGTGGGCGAACGATTCCTGGCACCGGCACTGCTGTGTCTGCAACACGCATTGCCGGTCGACAACCTGGCACGCGGCATTGCAGCGGCCATGTTATTCAACCACGGCAACGATACCGGAGCAATGAGGGTTCAGCAGCTCGTGGCAGAACATGGCGTGTCCAACGCTCTGGCTGAAATCGCGGGGCTGGATCGGCAAGCGCCGATTCTGCGGTGTGTCGAAACGCAGGTGGAACAGGTGAAGACATTGCGAACGGGGCGACGAGGAGGCAACAGCGAATGAAACGCGCGGTACTGCGTGATATCAGGCAACTGTCCGTGGAAGAAGTTGAACTGCCGGCGTGTCCGCCGGACGGGTTGCGTGTCCGCACCCGGGCCTGCGGCGTTTGTGCAACCGACGTCAAGATCTATAACTACGGCCATCATCTACTCAAACTGCCGCGCGTCCTGGGACATGAACTGGCCGGCGATATCGATGCCGTCGGCGAGGCGGCCGACGGGTCATACGCTGTCGGGCAACGAGTCGCCGTAGTAGCGGGAATCAACTGCATGGCGTGCCGGTACTGCAGCCGCGGAGCGCCGAGCATGTGCGAGAACCTGGAGGCTTTCGGCTATCATCATGATGGCGGCTACGCCGAGTATTTCATCGTGCCCGCGAAGTCGATCCGCTGCAACGGGATCAAGGCTATTCCGGATCATCTCGATTACGCTTCAGCCTCGGTCATGGAGCTGCTGGCATGCGTCGTCAACGGTCAGGAGCTGTCGGGCTTCACAGCCGGAGAAAGTGTACTGATCCTCGGCGCCGGGCCGGTAGGCATCCTGCACGCGCGCCTGGCGAAGGCAACAGGTTGTGGACCGATTTTTCTGGCGGACATCTCTCCGGAGCGCGTGGCGCAGGCACAGGATCTGTGCAGCAGCATACCGGCAGGCGTCTTCGAGTGCAGTGATGCGGAAATATTCCGTGAGACGATCCTGGAACACACCGACGGCATCGGCTGCGATCAGGTGATGGTGGCTTGCGGCGCACCTCAGGCGCAGTCGCTGGCCATGCAGGTCGTCGACAAATGCGGTTGTGTGAATTTCTTTGGCGGCTTACCGCGCGGCAGTGATCCGGTTGAGATCGACACCAACGCGATCCACTACCGCCACATCCGTGTGGTCGGGACACATGGCTCGTCGCTACATCAGAACGACACCGCACTGTCATTGATCGCCGATGATTGCATTGCCGTATCGGATCTGATCACCGGGCGTATCGGCCTTGAGTCGCTGGAAGACGCCTTGACCCTGAGTGACACCGCCGGTGTCGGTCTGAAAACGATAGTGACATACGAGTAAACGATGAATGAGTTGCCACGATTTGGGCTGGGTTGCGCGACCTTGCCGTTCGCTACAACCGCCTCCGGGCATGACGCAGCCTGCGGCATCATACGCCACGCTGCCGAGCGCGGCGTCGGGTGGTTCGACACGTCGTCCTTTTACTCCGGCGGTGACAACGAAGCAGGCGTCGGCGATGCCCTCGATGGCATTCCGCGCGACAGTTACCTGTTGTCGACCAAGGCCGGTTATATCATGGACGACGAGGCACGCGCCGTCAGTAACGTGGCGCATCCGGGCAATACAGCAAAAGGCTACAGCTACGACTTCGTCATGTGGTCGATCGAGCGCAGCCTGCAACGTCTGCGTACCGACCGGCTCGACTTCGCCATGCTGCACGATGTAGAAACCGACGAACAGGTACAGGAAGCGATCGACGGCGGCATCCGGGCGCTCGATGAACTTCGAAACCAGCAGGTCCTCGGTGCGATCGGTGTCGGCTCGATCCATCTGGATACCACGATCACGCTGATCGAGGCCTACGAACTGGACCTCGTAATGCTGCCCTGCTGGTATCACCTGATCGATCGATCCGCCAATGAAACGCTGCTGCCTCTGTGTCAGAAAAAAAGTATTCCCGTTGTCGTCGCCGGCCCATTCGCCGGGGGGCTCCTGGCCAATCCTTACGCCGAAGATGCCCGGTACAACTACAATCCGACAACGACTGACAGCCGGCTCCGTGCCCAGGCCGCCGCCAAGGTTTGCGAGCGCCATGATGTCTCCATCAAAGCCGCTGCGATTCAGTTCCCGCTTCGCCATCCGGCAGTAAAGGCGATCATGTCCGGACCAAAGACAATCGCGGAACTAGAAGAGAACCTGGAGTTGATGACGGTTGAGATCTCTAGCGAATTATGGCAGGAACTCGGGTAGGTGTTGCATGGGCGGGCTGTATTTTCCAGGGGTTGTTGAGATTCATAGAGAACGTGGCAAGTGGTGAGCAGCCAGACCGGAGCCAATGATGGGGTATGAGAAGAAACACCCGATGCCGAATCACAGATATCAGGTCTATTACTCCAGGTGGGGAAGAGAAAAGAATCCGTCTGATTTCTACTGAATCAAGTTTATCTTCGTCCATGGAAAGTTTCTGACATCCGCGGGAAAATCGTCTTCTCGTCCAACCCTCAACACAAGGGATCAGTATGCCGAATATCGAAATTACAGGAAGTGGCCATGTCGATCGCGGCGACTCCGCGTTTCCGACGCTGGTGCAACTGGACGACGGCGACATCGTCTGCGGCTTCAACCGCGGCGGTGGCGCCCACGCCAACGGCGGGACGCACTGTGCGCGGTCGTCGGACGGCGGCCGCACCTGGGTATATCAGAGTGTCATCCTCGAACGCACGGAAGATCCGGTCAAAAGCAATCACCTGCGGCTGAGCCGCACGGCCGACGGCACCATCCTGGCGTACGGCCAGCGCGATCAGACGATTAAGACTCCGTCGGCTACAGGTACTCCGAAATGCGAACCGGTGCTCTGCCGCTCGACCGACGGCGGGCGAAGTTGGTCGGCGCCGGTCCTCGTGCCGTTTCATATTCCCGGACTCTACGAGATCTCGAACCCGATCGTCGTCACCTCCGAGGGCCACTGGCTGGCACCGACTGCGACATTTCATAACGGACGCTACGGCGAGCTCGTCGTCATCCAGGAATCATTGGACGAAGGCGCGACCTGGCCAAACATGCACACCGTGTTCAAGGATCCCGGCAGCGGCATCGGGTACCTGGAGCAAAAGCTCATCGAAACCGAGCCCGGCAATCTCATGGCTGTGGCCTGGATCCAGGATTTCGTAAACGACACCGATCTGAAGAACGAGTACAGCTTCTCCAGTGACGGCGGCCACACCTGGGACGGTCCGTTCCCGACCGGTATCCAGGGCCAGACGATGACGCCGGTCTGGCTCGGCGACGACCGGTATCTGATCGTGTACAACAAGCGATTCGGCGACCAGAGCGTTCAGATGTGCCTGGTGCGCGCGTCGGGCTCGAGCTGGACGATCGATTTTGAAGGTACGCTGTTCGACGGCCACGCCAAGCTCGAACTCTCTGACGAGATCAGCAGTCAGGAGCAAATCGGCCTGATCAAATTCGGCTACCCGATGGGTATGCGACTCGACGACAGTACCATGCTCACGGTACACTGGTGCGAAGAGGACGGCGTCTGCGGCATCCGCTGGACGCGGCTTCATATGGATTGGTGACGCCTTTCAGAAGCCCTTGGAGAGCAGGCGGATACCGGCGCTGCCCAGGGTTCAATAATGCAGCACCACCATCTGGTGACACGTGAACTCGTCGATCTCGAACTGCAGCGTGCCGGCCGTTGCGTCAAAAGCCAAATCCTCACCCTGTGGCTCGAGGCTGACCCGCTTGATGGCTTCCGGCAACCGCACGGAAAGCTGCGTCTGCCGCAACGGCAGCAGATCCTCGATGACCTCGACCGGCTTCAACGGTATCGATATCGCCGGCGCCGACAGCGCGCCGCCACGATTGACGGTGTTGGCAAAGAGCAGATGCAGCACGTAGCGATTCTGCTGCGGCTGTGCCATCAGCGAGACGCGTGCAGTAGAGGGCAGGCTGGTCGTCAGTGAGCAAGCGTCACCGAGCAGTTTGCGTATTGCAGCGATGACGTAGTGCTTGAGCGCCACCGCGCCGCTGACCCGGTACAAGGTAAAAACCGGATGCGCCAGGTACATGTACGGCGGGTGCAACGTGCCGCAATCGTAGCCGCTGGCCGCGGTCTGCGGCGGCGCGTGCTGATGGCTGCAATACTGCCGATACGAGCGCGTGAAATACGGGTCCCATACTTTCCCCAGCGACGTGGCACCGTCGCTGGCCGTAATGCGCTGCGACGGCAGGTACATCACGATCGGCTCGGAAACGAAGTCGGGCGCCAGCTCCGGGATCGGCACGATATAGTCCGGCTGGTATGGGCTTTCGCCCTCCCCTCGCGCACCGATATCAAAGGCCTGGCCGCGACCGTCCGCCAGTTGTCCGGCCATGGATGTCAGCAGCAACCGACCGCCGCCGGCTGTGAACGCGTTGAGTTTGCCGACCAGCGCGTTGTCGACGACAACGCTGTCGGGCAGGATGATGATGCTGTATCCGTCCAGCGGCATGTCGGCATCGATCACGTCAAAGAGAAAATGCCCTTCCAGCAGGATGCGCGTAGCGCCTTCGTCGGCGGCGGCGCTGTCATCGCTGCGGCCGTTGACCGCTTCGCATGACAGCACTGCAATGTCGGCGATGTTGGTCGTCTCAACGCACCATGGTTCCTTCGCCTCGACCTCGGCGTAGGCAACACCGAGGTTGGCGTACGTCGATGGATCCATGCGGCCGGACGGATGTAACTGGTCGCCGACGCTGCACTTGGCGCCGTACGCCAGCATGGCAGCGCATTCGTAGCGCAGAGCGTTGGGATGCTTGTAGCCACCGAACTCACCCCAGGTCGTGTGGAACTTGCCGGTCATCCCGAGGCAGTCATGCTGGAGATTACCGCAATACTTCGCCGACATCGGGAAGTGATCGTAGCCCCAGCTCCCGGTCGGCAATGACTCGAGCTCGAGGTGGCTGAAGAACGGCAGCAGCTCCCGCCGGCCGCGGGTGATGTGTCCGCTGTTGTGGAACACCGGCATATCCGGATTGTCGCAACGCGCCGCGGCGGTCGACATCCCGTAATATCGGAGCAGCGCCTGCTGTGCCATCTTCTGGCGATCGGCGCTGTTGGTCGGGTCCAGATCACCGCGTTCCATCAGGTCCATGCACACCTCGCAGCAGCATTCGCCCTGGGAGATGATGTCGAGGAACACCCCGTCGCAATCGGGAAACTGCCGGACGATTTCAACGATCAGTTCGCACAGGTGATCCGTGTACGGCGTATTGAAGCAGAGCTTTTTGAAGCCCGCCTCCAGCGGCGCGCAGCTCCAGCCTCCGAGCCCCCCGGCGCTGGTGATTTCGCGCCACTCCGGATGCTCGGCACCGATCCGTGAACTGATGCCGGCGGTGATGTAAATGGGAACATTGACATCGATCGCCTTGGCGGCCTCGAACTGTGCGCGCAGCAGATCAAAGTCCAGGTGCGGATGGCGTTTGCCGACGGACGTGTCGTTGTAATTCCAGCCGTGGTGGCAGATGCCGAAGCAGGTAATCGAATCCACGTGGCCGCGTTTCAAGGCATCCTGGAATTGCCCCTTGTCGAATGCCGCGCCGATTGCCGGGATGTCGGGCGAGGTATGAAAGTCCAGATGGACCTGACGAAATCGAAGCTGTTGCATTAAATCATCCTTCTCGAATTAAGAAGCCGTCGGCGGTAACCTGCGACCGGAAAGATACCCTCCGGCAACGAAAGTGCCACGGTACTTCAAAGCGCCGTCCGGTCCTTTGACCGCGGGTCCTCCACCAGTGTACCGCTGTGCAAGACACCCGTCATGCAACGGTCGCGCCAGGCGACCGAGGCATCGAACAATTTTACCTTGGTATCGATGGTGTTGACCAGTACCGCCGGTCGATGCGGCCGGGCACGGTCGATGATCGCGCCTTCGGCGTTCACGACGAAACTCGGCCAGGCGTGTCTGGCGGTGCCGTTACTCGCACTGATCCAGAAATAGTTGCTGGCAGCGGCACTCTGCAAGGTCGGCGGTACATAGATCATGTATTTGTCGTACACTTGTTTCGTCCCCCGCGCGTTGTGAAAGGAGACCAGCATCAGCTCGACACCGCGGCGCTTATACTCCCGAAACAGTTCGGGATACCGGAAGTCGTGACAGATCAGCAGACCGCAACGCACACCACGGACATCGAACGTGACGAATTTCTCGCCGGGACTGTAATGTGCCAGATCGCCATCCTTCGTATTCTTGCCGGTGCAAAACATCTTGTCGTAGCGATCGACGAGCCGGCCCTTGTCGTCGATGACATAGAGCGAGTTGTGCGGCTTGTGCTTGCCGGTGAGCCGGTGATTGGAACCAAGGACCACCCACATCCGATATTCCCGTGCCAAGGCCTGGACCTGTTCCGTAGACACTTGCAACAAATCCCAGTCCATATCCCGCTGCGACGCGACTTCAACGCCCAGATACCCGGACAGGCAGGCCTCTGAGAAATGAACAAGATGTGCCCCCTTCCCCTTTGCCTGCGCCAGTTGCCGTTTCACGGCTCGAAGGTTCTTCGCTGGATCCTTGTCGATCGGAAACTGACACGTAGCTAGTGTGACCTTTGCCATGATTGTTTTACAGCCCCAAGAGTCGCCGTAGTTGGCGGAGAGGGAAGGAATCGAACCTACCATCCCTGTATCAACAGGGATCAACGGTTTTGAAGACCGCGGGGAGCACCAGCCACCCGCCACTCTCCGAATAAATAGGGTAAAACGTTGCAGGCAGAGAATGTACTGCTTATGAATCGCAGGGCAACGACAGAAAAGCTAAGACGCAAACGCTGTGGATAACTGGCGCAGAGGGGCCTCCGACAAGGATCGACGATAGTTCCACAAGCCTCCGCACTGGCACCCGCCCTTTCCTTGCATTCTCCGCCACTCGCGGCACCCCCTCAAAAAGCGACTTCCTATCATCCAGAGTAGTATGGGCTGTAAGATCCTCCGGACCACCACTGAGGCAAGCGCCCAGTATGGTCAACCTAATAGGCAGCCGCAACTTTCGGACGAACAGCGGGCCGCCGTTGATCAGCACCGCGACGCTGTCGACGCCTTGCGCGGTCGGATCGACCAGACGCTGGCGGTAGACAACGGTGATTTAGCAGCGCTCCTGGGCAATGCCGAGCCGACCTTCCAGGAACGTCGTGACCTGGCCCGTTTGCGCAAAGAACGCTTTACAGTAAACCTGATCGAAAGTCTTTCCGTATAACGTATGTAATTGGTATTGGTATCGCCCTAGACCGGCCGGACGATCCACACCTTTCCAACCACGAATGAGGGGGACGACGCAATGACACAGGCATTCACCAGCGCATTGTCAGCCATGATGGGCGCAAGACTCAACTTCCTGTTCTCCCGAGGCACCAATCGGTTTTCAAGGGGGCGGGTGCCCGCTTTCACCCTCATCGAATTGCTCGT
>CAJWLW010000027.1 GCA_913042885.1 uncultured Lentisphaeria bacterium
ATTGCGAACCGGTATATCCACTCGGTCAGCGCTTACCTGGTCGGCGGCGGCGAGTCGGGGACGTCGCTGAACGTGGCGACCTATATCGGTACCGGACTCGGGCTGGTGACGCTGATGTACGCGTCGATGGAGTCGTTCTCCATGGGGTTCGCGTACGTCACGGTGGCGGTGATCGGCGCGGTCGTGGGCGTCATCCTCGGCAGCACCGGGCTGGTCATCCACCGGCTGCGTGAACTGAACCTGCTGACGATCCCGGAGTACTTCGAAAAACGATACAGCCGCCGGGTACGAATTGTCGGCGGGGTGATCTGCGCACTGGCCGGCATCCTCAACATGGGACTGTTCCCGAAAATGGGGGCGACGTTCATTACGTACGTCACCGGGTTCGGCGGCAGCAGCGGCCACGAGAACACGATCAACCTGATCACGACGCTGCTGATCGTCCTGGTGCTGGTGTATACGGTCCTCGGCGGCATGGTCTCGGTGATCGTCACGGATTATATCCAGTTCGTCGTGCTGTCGGTCGGCATGGCGATCGGGGTGTATTTCGTGCTGACCCATCCCGATCTCGGGTGGACGACGATTACGGATACGATGGCGTCGCAGCGCGGTGAGCGCATGTTCAACCCAGTGGCGGAAGGCGGCTACGGCTGGACCTGGATCGTCTTCATGTTCATGCTGTTCCTGAGCGCCGGCATCTGCTGGGCGCCGGAAGCCTCGCGAGCGCTGACGGCGAAAAACAGCACGGTGGCCAAGCGGACATTCCTCTTTGCGGCGCCCGGACAGTTCGTGCGCCTGGCGATCCCGGCGCTGTGGGCCTGCGCGGCTTTCTGCCTGGTGGCGCAGAACGCAGAGCTGATGGCGCATTTCTTCCCCGACGGCATGGGCGGCGCCGCCAGGCACGCGGAACAGGCGATGCCGCTGGTGATCGGCAAGATCATGCCGGCCGGGCTGCTGGGGATTCTGGTGGCCGGGCTGATGGCGGCGTTCATGTCGACACACGACAGTTATCTGCTGTGCTGGTCGTCGGTGATCTCGCGGGACATCATCGCGCCGCTGAAGCGCACAACACCGGACGAGCGGGCACAGATCAAGACGACGCGGATCAGCATCGTCTGTATCGGGGTATTCCTGATGATCTGGGGGGTGTGGTACAAGCTGCCCGACAGTGTCTGGAGCTACATGGCAATCACCGGGACGATCTACCTGAGCGGCGCGGCACCGGCCCTGATCGGAGGTGTCTACTGGAAACGAGCGTCGAGCGCCGGCGCCATGGCAGCGTTGTTCGGCGGGTTGGTCTCGGTCTGCGGACTGTTCCGTGAGCAGGCCAACGAGGCGCTCGGCTGGAATATCACCAACCCGCAGCTCGGGCTGTTTAATTTCCTGTTCTGCGCGGTGTTGCTCGTCGGCGTGTCGCTGGCAGTGCCCGACAAGAAACCAGTGGGGGAATGATGGACGATATGATCACAACCTGGAAATGGATTTATACGATCGGACTGGCGACGTTCGCAGTGCTGGCGGTCGTCATCATCCCGTTGGGCGCGCGCGACCTGATCGCCCTGTTCAAGTCGCTGGGGGAAAAGAAAGATGAATGACCGGCAACGGATCAGAGTGAGATCGTTTCTCCGGTCTCGGCCGCTCGCTCGATAGCGGCTACGATGTCGGATGCCCGGCACGCATCGTCCATCGTTGACAACGGCGTTTCACCGGCGCCAAGGCAACGGTTGACGAAAAAGTCCACCTCGTTGCGTATGCTCTCGTGATAGGCTGTATACACCTGCGAATGCGCTCCGGCGGCCCGATATTCCACCCAGTCGCGGTAACTGTAGCGGGCCGCGCCCTCGGTCCCGATGACCTTCGCCATCATCGTCCATGGGTCGCCGGCATGGTCGTCGGCGGCAAAACTGGCACTGAAATGTGCCAGGGCACCATCGGCCAGCTGCAGGTTGACAGTGGCGATGTTTTCCTGCGTGATTGTCTCGTAGTTCAGAGTGGCCTTCATCGCCGACAACCGAACCGGCGTTCCGACCAGGTACATGAGCGCGTACGTGTGATGCGTCATGATCTGCGAAATCACTCCCGGGTACCTGGCAGCGATGTGTTCGGCATGGGCAATGTTGTAAAGGATATAAACCGACACAATCCGCCCGAGTTTCCCCGCGTCCAACATCTCCTTGATCCGCGTCATGCCCGGTTCATAGATATAATTGTGTCCGGGCATGCAGACAAGGTCGCGCTTTGCGGCGAGGTCCCGTATCTCCCCGATCTGGGCCGCGTCCGTTGAGACCGGTTTCTCGACCAGAATATGTTTGCCGCTCTCAAGCGCCTGACAGGCATACTCGTGATGCGTCTCGAGCGGCGTCAGGATGAACACGGCATCGATCGTGTCATCGTCCAGCAGTGCAGCCGCCGACGGATAGGTGCGGCAACCAAAGCGCTCTGACTTTTCGGCTGCCTGCGCCTCGTCAATAGTCCATAACCCGCACAGTTGCGCCTGGGCACACGCCGAGACGGCCTCGGCGTGAAGATTGGCAACGTCGCCGGCACCGATGAATGCAATGTTTGTCATAACGTCAAATTGGGTTCGTGGTGGGTGCGGATACAACGGCCGTCCCGTGAGTCGCCGAATGCGATGACATCGGGTTGCCTGGGCATCACACGGTCTTCTCATACAGCAGGATACCTTATCCTGCATCCGGGCCTCTGTCTCCGGGGTTGTTCGTGGGAAGAAGGAGAAGAAGGTTTCAGGGGGAAGGGGGGACATTCAACGTTACCTTCGCGACCTTGGTGCTTTCTTGGTAAAATCCTCGATTGATTGTGTTATGGTCTGATATGTTTTCCTTCCCTGATCTGCTGAAGTTCTACCGCGATCATCTGGCCACGGATGTCATGCCGTTCTGGATCCCGTGTATCGATTGGGAACACGGCGGCATCAACAACTGCGTGGCGGACGATGGGGCAGTGCTGTCGACGGACAAGTTCATCTGGTCGCAGGGCCGGGCGCTGTGGACGTTTTCGGCGCTGTACAATCACGACGGCAACCCGGAATGGCTGAGGATCGCCGACAGCCTGGCAGCGTATCTCCTGCGTGTTCAACCCCCGAAAGGCGAGCTCTGGCCGTTCAGCCTGCACCAGGACGGCAGCGTTGCGGAGCCCGCAATGAGCATCTATGTCGATGGCTTCACGATTTATGGGCTGACGGAATACGTCCGGGCAACGGGCAATCAGGAGGCGCTGGAACTGGCCGTTCAGATTTACGAACAGACCAGCCCGCTGCTCAACGATCACAGCAAGCTGCAAACACAGCCACACCCGATTCCGGACGGGCTGCAGGCGCACGGCCCGAACATGTCGTACGCACTGTTCTACCACGAACTGGGGCTGACGGCAAAGGACGAGCGGATCATCGGGCGGGCGCATGAGCTGGCGGAGATCATCATGACGCAGCACGTGAAGCCGGCAGACAAGCTGCTGTATGAGATGGTACGCTCCGGCGGTGAACTGGTCGACAGTGATGCCGGCAATACGTTCCTCCCCGGGCACGCGATCGAGAGCATGTGGTTCATGTTTCATGTCTACGGGCATCACGAGGATCAGGCGCGTATCGACCTGGCGCTCGAGGTGATGCGCTGGCATCTGGAAAAGGGCTGGGACGAGAAGTACGGTGGCCTGTACCTGGCCTGCCACGCCAAGGGCGGTACGGCGGTATGGCATCAGCCGGAAGCGAAAGTGTGGTGGCCGGCGACGGAGGCGCTCTATGGCCTGCTCAAGGCGTTTCAGATTTCCGGGCAGGACTGGTGCATGGACTGGTACTGGCGGATCCATGAGTACACCTTCAGAAAGTTCCCGAACCGGGCGAATGGCGAGTGGTACCACTACCTCGACCGCCAGGGTAATGTGCAGCCGAATGTCCTCGAGAAGCTGGCGGTTAAGGATCCGTTTCACCTGCCGCGGGCGTTGATCTTTTCGATAAAGGTCCTGGAGGATCTGTGCGGCATGGAAGAATGACCGGCAACGAACCTCCGTCGCTTGCAGCTATGGCGGTTAAAATGAGAAAAGAAGAAAAAACAGGTAATGGAATTAGGGTAACGGAATGGAAACAGGAAACCGAAAAGTGTTCAGTGTTCAGTGTTCAGGTGTCAGCGTCCGGTATCGAGTATGCCGTCGTGGTTCCGCGTGTTTCGTGGTGAAAGCAATATTGATCTGCTTACTTGGAGGATTTGTCGTGACACCGACGCTGGGAGATAACCGCATCGATGCGGACGGGGTACTTCATGTCGACGGGCAGCGACGGTTCCCGCTGGGGCTCTACCAGCATGTGACAGACGTGGATTTCGGGAAGGCGCTGGCGGCAGCGGGCTTCAACCTGATGAGGTGCCACGCCAACCGTGACGAACTGGACCGCATCGAGGCGTACGGCATGGGCGCCTGGGTGGCGCTGGGCGGCAGTATGGTCGTGCGGCAGGAAAAGGAAGCCACGGCGCTGCAGCGCACGGTCGACACGCTCAAGACGCATCCGGCGACATGGGTGTGGGAAGGCCCGGACGAGATCCTCTGGAACGAGTACTACAGCAAGCTGCAGAAAGTTGATTTCCAGCGCTGGTACAAGCTGGACCAGCTGGTGGCCGAGAAAGCCGCCGGCGGCGAGACCGGGGAGCTCCTGGACCTGCACGAGAAACACAAGACCTATCGCAATTCGGCACGCTGGGCGGAGGCCGAGGAATTCGAGCGCCGCATCCGGCCGCTGCTCAACCTGCCGGCAGACGCCGGTATACAACTCAGCAACTGGCAGGACGGTCTCGATGCGACGCATGCGGCACTGGCCGCCGGCGCCCGCATCATCCGCGAAAACGACGATGCCCGCCCGATCTGGTTAAACTTCGCGCCGCGCAACACGCTCGATGACCTGCGGTGGTTCGGAGCGATCGGCGATATCATCGGCTGCGACATCTATCCGGTGCCTTTCCACAAGCAACTCACCCACTCCGACCTGGCCGACCGCAATCTCTCCAGTACCGGCGGCTATACTCGGCGGATGCTCGAGGCAGGCGACGGCCGGCCGGTGTGGATGGTGCTGCAGGGGTTCGGCTGGTCCGACGATAACGCAGACGCCTGGGACCCCGAGGTGTTCGTGCGGCCGACGTACGAGGAGCTGCGCTATATGGCCTGCGACGCCATCGCCAACGAGGCCCGCGGCCTGGCGTGGTTCGGAACATCCATTGCGGCCGGGATCGAGGTGCCATTCTGGCAGGGCCTCAAGCGCCTGGTGCGCGAGCTCGCCGACATCGAAGACCTGCTGGCAGCGCCCGACGCCGGGCTCGATCTGCGGTTCGTCTATGACCCGACGGCGCAGTCGATGGATCGCGGCGTCGTCGCGTGCGAGCGGCGACTGGGGGACCGCTATGTGCTGGTGCTGGCCAACGAGAACAACCGTCGCCTGGCCTTCCGAATTGACGGACTGCAGCCGTTGAACGGCAGGCAGCTCAATGTGCGCGGCAGTTGGGAGACGCTCAGCGTCAAGGACGGCAGCGTGCGGTTCGGCCTGCCCGGCATGGGCTGCGCGATATTGACCACGGGCGAGTAGGCAGCAGAAAGATCCGACGCCCGGCTTCGTGCCATACGAGGCGAGGCATTAAGAAATGCGCAGCGGGGCCACCGACGCAGCGGGCGGTGATCGCACGGGGGGGGCATGGCAGAAGCATCCGAAATACAGACGCCGGTGTCGCCAATACTGAGATGCCTGGCGTGGGCGCTCGATGTTCCGATCATCCTTGGGTTTGCCTGGTCGGCGTGGCTGGTGACGGTTCGAATGGCGGATGTGCCGGCAGGCTGGACTGTGGCGCTGCCCAGCGCGATTTATGTCGCGGTCGTAGTGCTGTACGGCATCGTGCTGGAACTGTCGACGGGCGGGCAGACGGTCGGCAAGCGGGCGCTTGGACTGCGGGTGGTCGCTTGCAACGGCGGCCGCGCCGGCTTCGTACCGATCGTCGTGCGAAACGTGCTGCGTGTCATCGACCTCCTGCCGGGCGCCTATCTGGTGGGTGGCGTAGCAGCACTGATATCGTCGCGGTCACAGCGGCTGGGCGACCTGGTTGCCGGCACAGTTGTGGTTTCGATACCGACAGCCGGGGAGCCGGAAAAATTCGAGCCGCCGCCGCTGCGTTACAATTCGTTCCGCGACAACGCCGAGCTCGCTGCCGCTCTGCGGGCGTCGGTGTCGCCGGAGGAACTCGCGCTGGCGCTGGACGCGCTGGCGCGGCGCGACAGCCTCGATGCGAACGCCCGCGTCGAGCTGTTCGCGGCGCTGGCGGCACACTTCAAGGAGAAAACCGACATGCCCGCAGCCGTGCTTGCCGGTCTTTCCGACGAACAATGTATCAGAAATATTTTCGATATAGTCACCTATGATCCGCCCCCTCCAATTCCTGAGGATGCGCAGTAACATCGCTGAACGCCACAAAGAAAAACGCAGGGACAGCACATAAATGATCGGCCGGTTTCGACATGAACTGCTGCTGTTCGGCGTCGTGCTGTTTGCGGTCGCGTACTTCTACAACGGTGCCAACTGGAACCAGCGGTCGCGGCTCGATGCGATCTTCGCATTCGTCGAGCCCGGACATGCGGAAGCGGGATCGTTCTGCATCGATCGATTCCTGCCGAACCCGGAGATCGGCATCAACACCGGCGACTGGTCGCGCAACCCGCGCACCGGGCATTACTACTCCAACAAGGCGCCAGGGCCCGCAATGCTCGGGGTGCCGGTGTACTTCCTGCTGTTTCACGGCGAGCGGATGATCGGCGCCGATCCCACGACAGGCGGCTGGCTGTTGTTCAACGGTTACGCATTGTCCGTCGTGCTTTCGGGGCTGCCGGCGGCGATCGCGATTGTCTGTTTCCTGGCGCTGCTGGTGTCGCTGGGCATCGCGCGCCGGCGCGCGTTCCTGCTGTGCGTTGTGCTGTTCTTCGGGACCCTGCTGTTTCCGTTCAGCACGCAGCTGTGGGGGCATTCGACCGCTGCAGCATTTGTCATCGTCGCCTTGCTCCTCTTCCAGCGCGAGTCGAAGGCCGCCATGTTCGGCGTCGGTTTCTGCATGGGTTGGGCCGTGCTGTGTGAGTACACCTGTGCCGTCATCCTGCTGACGTTGATCATCGCGCTGGGGTGCCGGCAGCGATGGCGGCAACTGTTGTGGGTGTGCCTTGGCGGGCTGCTGCCGCTGCTGCTGTTCGCCGTGTATCATCGTGCCTGTTTCGATTCGTTTTTCGCACTCGCCAGCGTCCACAACAACCCGCGATTCCGCGACGCCGGCGCGGTCGCCGGACTGTTCGGCCGCATCTCGCCGGATGCGGTCCTGGGGCTTTCGGTGACGCCGTATCGCGGTTTGTTCTTCTTTATGCCGGTGCTGCTGCTGTCGTTGTACGGCGTGTTCAGGAAAGGCGTACCGCGTGATCGGCTGTATTGGCTGTGCATTGCGAACATCGCAATTTTCTTTGTTATCAATGCGATGTTCAACGGCTGGCACGCCGGTTCAAGCACAGGTGCGCGGTATCAGATCCCGGTGCTCTGCTTTTACGTGCTGCTGCTGACACGGCTGCCGGACAAACCATGGACGATCCCGGTGCTGGCGACGTTGCTGGTCCTGTCCGCGGTGAACATGACGATGATCGCAGCAGTGAACCCGATGATGCCGTCGGGGTACGCCGACCCCAGCGCCTTCGATCCGCGCTTCGCCAATCCACTGGCCCTGGTCTACCGGTTGTTCTGGCTCGACATGCTGACGCCCGACATCCTGCCAATCGGCTTGGACACGGAGGTCACGGAACTGGTGCGGAAGTACTCGACGTTCAATCTCGGCGAGCTTGTGGGGCTGCCGGGGAAGTGGTCGACACTGCCGTGGCTGGTGATTACCGGTCTGGGCATGTGGCTGGGAATGAAAGGCGAAGGGAAGCCGGCGAGCGATAAGGAAATACAGCAGGCAGAAGCACCTTGAAGCAGGCGGATGAATCGACTCACGCGTCGAACAACGAGGGTTGATCCCGGTCCTGCTTCGCCTTCTGTTTCGGGGACCTGGCGAGCTTCGGCTGGTTGGTTTCGTCGAACGCGTTTCCTTCGAGGTTGGCCAGGATTTCCCTGGCACGCTCGATGACCGGCCGCGGCAGCCCCGCCAGGCGGGCAACGTGGATGCCGTAGCTCTTGTCGGAGGCGCCGGGGACGATCTTGCGCATGAAGGTGATCGAGTCGCCCTGTTCCTTGACTGCCACGTTGTAGTTTTGCACACCGCGCATGGTGACGGACAGCTCGGTGAGCTCATGATAGTGCGTCGCGAACAGTGTGCGCGCCCGCTGGCTGGACGTGTTGTGGATGAACTCGGCGACCGCCCAGGCGATGCTGAGTCCGTCGAAGGTGCTGGTGCCACGGCCGATCTCGTCGAGAATGATCAGGCTGCGGTTCGTGGCGTTGTTCAGGATGTTGGCGGTCTCCAGCATCTCCACCATGAAAGTGCTCTGGCCGCGTGACAGGTCGTCCGCCGCACCAACGCGCGTGAAGATGCGATCGACCAGGCCGATCACTGCACTCGATGCCGGGATGAAACTGCCCATCTGCGCCATCAACGTGAGCAGCGCCACCTGCCGGATGTAGGTCGACTTGCCGGCCATGTTCGGGCCGGTGAGGATGATCATCTGGTTGGTGCCGTTGTCCAGATGGATGTCATTCGGCACGAACGGCTCGGCTTTCATGAGATGATCGATGACCGGATGCCGGCCCTCGCGAATGTCGATCGTCATCTCGTCGTCGACGACAGGGCGCGTGTAGTGATTTTGCAGCGCCACCTGCGCCAAGCTGCCAAGGGCGTCGACCACGGCGACGGCGCGGGCTAGGTCCTGGATCGCGCCGGTCCGGGCGACAGCGGCGCCGCGCAACTCCTGGAAGAGTTCGTACTCGAGGGCCTTGGCTTTGTCCTCGGCCCCGAGCACTTTGTCCTCGATTTCCTTGAGCTCCGCGGTCATGAAGCGCTCGGCATTGGTGAGGGTCTGCTTGCGCGTATAGGTGTCCGGCACGAGATCGAGATTGGACTTGCTGATCTCGATGTAATAGCCGAAGACCTTGTTGAACCGCACCTTCAACGTCTTGATGCCGGTCGCTTCCTGTTCGCGCGCCTGCAGGTCGGCGAGCCACTGCTTGCCTTCCGTGGCGCCGTTGCGGAAATCGTCGAGGTGCTCATTGTACCCTTCACAAATAACCCCTCCTTCCTTGATCGTCAGCGGCGGATCTTCGACGATGGCGTTGTCGATGAGATCCACCAGGTCGGGGAGGCCGTGGAGGCGCTCGGCGAGGCTGTTGAGCAGCGCCGAATTGTCGTTCGTGTCGAGGATGGCGCGCAGGTCGGGAATGGCTGCAAGCCCATGCTGGAGCACCCGCAAGTCACGGCCGTTGGCGGCGCCGACGTTCAGGCGCGTGATCGTGCGCTCGAGATCCTTGACGGCGCTCAAGGCCTCGCGCAGCTCGACCAGCAGCAACTGGTCGTTGACGAATACTTCTATGCCATCCTGGCGCTCGCGGATTTTCGGGATCTCGAGCAACGGCCGCAGAATCCACTCGCGCAACAGACGGCTGCCCATCGGGGTGATGGATTTGTTGAGGAGAGCCAGCAGCGTGGCGTTGCGGGTCTCGGTGAACAACGGCTCGACCAGTTCAAGGTTGCGCTGCGAAATGCGATCGACGACCATGTAGCTCGACGACGAATACGGCGACAGCACGGTGATATGTTCGGCGTTGCCTCGCAGGTTGTTCTGGGCGTAGTAAAGCACGGCGCCGGCGGCACGGATGCCGGCCGGGAACTCGCGGCAGCCGAAGCCGTCGAGCGAGGCGACTTCGAAATGGCGCTGCAGCAGGTCGGTGGTGATCTCTGCATCAAAGGTCCAATCGTCGATCGGTGTCCAGGCGGGCTGGCGGCCGAGGTCGGGAAAACCTTCCTCCGTCCAGTCACCGTGCAGGCGTTCGGGCAGCAGACACTCGGCAGGCTGCAGGCGGTTGAGCTCCATTTCCATCTGCGCGCGATCGTCGAGCTGGGTGATTCGGAAATCGCCGGTACTGATGTCGAGTATGGCGATGCCGAAGCAGTCGTTCTTGCCGTGGCAGATGGCGACTGTGAAATTGCTGCGACCCGATTCCAGCGCGGCACCCTCGACAATTGTGCCGGGGGTGATGATCTGGGTGACCTGGCGCTTGACGATGCCCTTGGCCAGCTTCGGGTCTTCCATCTGCTCGGCGATGGCGACTTTGGTGCCGTTTTCGACCAGGCGGCCGAGATAGCCCTCCAGGGCGTGGTGCGGGACGCCGGCCATCGGGACGCCGGCGCGCTTGGTGAGGGTGATGTCCATGAGCTTGCTGCCACGCACGGCGTCTTCGAAGAAGAGCTCGTAGAAATCACCCATCCGGAAAAGCAGCAGCACATCGCTGTCCAGTTCCGCCTTGGCGTCGCGGTACTGCACCATCATCGGTGTGAGTTTCGAGTCTGTGGCCATGGGGGCAACGGATCCGGCGCTGAACACCGAACACTGGCGCTGGGCAATTCTTATTCTACCGGCGGGCGCCGCGGGCGCTCGAGTATGTCACCGTGCGGGACAGCGTGTCCATCTCCTCGAGCACAATGCCGGTGCCTTTGGCGACGGCGAGGAGCGGTTCATCGGCGACGTTGACTGGCAGCCCGGATTCCTCGGTGATCAATTGGTCGATGCCGCGCAACAAGGCACCGCCGCCGGCCAGGACGATGCCGTGGTCGATGAGGTCGGCGGCAAGCTCGGGCGGGCAGCGCTCGAGGGTGGTGCGGACGGTTTCGACAATGCTGGCGATCGGCTCCTGAAGTGCCTCACGGATCTCGACCGATGTGAGATTGACCGTCTTCGGCAGGCCGGAATTGAGGTCGCGTCCTTTGACCGGCATTTCCGTCTCTTCCTCCATCGGATAAGCGCTGCCGATCCTGATCTTGATTTCCTCAGCGGTGCGTTCGCCGATCATCAGGCTGTATGAGCGTTTGATGTAGCGGATGATGGAACCATCCATGCTGTCGCCGCCAACGCGGACGCTGCGGGAGTCGACGATACCTGAGAGCGAGATTACCGCTACCTCGGTCGTGCCGCCGCCGATGTCGACAATCATGTTGCCGATCGGATCCTGCACCGGGATGCCTACACCAATAGCCGCGGCCATCGGCTCCTCGATCAGATAGACTTCGCGGGCGCCGGCGCGGCCAGCACTGTCCTCGACGGCGCGCGTCTCCACCTCGGTAATTCCGGACGGCACGGCGACAAGCACTCGCGGCTGCATAATCTTGAAGCGGCGGTGTACTTTCTGGATGAAGTAACGCAGCATCTCCTCGGTGATCTCGAAGTCGGCGATGACACCGTCCTTCATCGGGCGGATCGCTTTGATATTGCCCGGGGTGCGGCCAAGCATGCGCTTCGCTTCCATGCCGACGGCGAGGACCTTGCCGGTCTCCGCCAGCACCGCCACCACGGAAGGTTCGCTGAGGACGATGCCCTGATCGCGGAGATACACCAGACTGTTGGCCGTTCCCAGATCAATGCCGATGTCGTTGGAAAGAAAATTTTTCAGTTTGCTGATCAGTTCAGCCATACATGTAGCCTGTGGTCTCTTATGATATTAACATTCCTCGGCGGACATTCGCGTCAATATCGCGATAATTTCGCGCCCAAGGTGCGATCGACGCTAATACTATCATATTAACAGGAAATAGACAAGCCTCACACGCAATAGGAGAGAACATGCCGGAATCCGGTGAATTGACAGGAATCGCGGTTCGTTCGAAGTCGCGGGCGCCGATGCAGGAGTGCCTGGTCGCAGAAGCTACCACCGACAGCGGTATCGCCGGCGATTTCCGTGGCAAAGGCAAACGCCCGGTCTCCTTGCTGAGCGAGGAGCTCTGGGCGGAAGTCGAAGCGGAGCTCGGTGTGCCACTGCGTTGGACGCTGCGGCGCAGTAATCTGCTGATCCGCGGTCTCGATTTCAGCGCCTTGGATGGCTGCACGCTGCAGCTCGGCTCGGCACAACTCATCGTGCACGGCACGACAGCGCCATGCGGGCGCATGGACGAACAGGTGCCGGGCCTGACCAAGGCGCTTGGCAGCAGCCGGGGAGGGCTGTGGGCCACGGTCACCCGGCCGAGCACGATTCAAGTCGGTGACCGCGTCGAAATAATCGATGTCGCACCGGCACCCACCAGTTTCAAGACGTAGAACGACGTTGTACAACTCTGCCTGCCGTAATACCGTATGGCTCCCTTCCAACCCGGGTTCGAACACATGCATCGCCTGAAAAACCTGTTCCTGACATTGTTCGTGGTGGCCGTGTGCAGCGCTGATGAAGCAGTGACCGAGACACCTGCGCTGTCACGCAAGCTGCAGCAGATCGTCGATAAAATCGAAGCGAGCGATGCCAAATACAGCCCCCTGCTGGCTGAGTATCTCGGCGGCAACAAAAGTCTCGAGCGCAAGCTGTTACGGATGAAAGAAGGGCGCGCCGAGCTGGTCGCCAAGCTCGAAAAACAGGTGGCTAAAGAGCGAGAACCTCTCAGTAAGAAAGTCGCCGAGCTCGAAAAGAAACTCGATCGACTCTCCGATCGTTATGACCGGGCCGAAGAAGGCACGGCCGAATACGATAAGATCAAAGCAGAGATCGGGGTGTTCGAGAAAAAATTTCATGCCGCCAAAGACAAGATTGCGCGGCTTGGAGAACTGCTCAAAGACCGGCGTGATTTTGGTGATGACAAGGTTGATGCCAAGGATAGTAGCAAAGGCAAGGCACAGGACGACGCCATGGTGGCGGCTTTGCCGACCGTGCCGAAAGGCAGATGGAAGGGCGCACACCTGGTCTATCGCGGCAACGGCTGGCACGGCACCATGGATGACAAGGGCAATCTCACCGTTCGCATCGAGGACCCCAAAAACCCGCGCAAGACTCTCAGTCCGGCAATGTTGTTCGGGAATCCTGGTGCTATCTACTTCATTCCTGGCGAACCCAAACACCGCAGCCGCCCGATCGTTGGCTTTTCCCAGTCACCGTCGGCACCCGTCAATCAACCGGAAACCTATACGCTGCAGGGCATGATGGCGCACTATGTCCAGTTCAAGGTGGACTACCGGTTCCAACCCGACGGCATCTGGGTCAAAGGCGGCTACCAGGACCCGGCGACGATCGATTACCCCAGCACCTTCCGCATCATGACGAACTTCCATAAACTGCCGAATGTACCGAAGGATATCACCCAGGCGCAGATCGAGGAAATGACCGAGGGCTACCTGATTACCACGAAAGAGATCGTCGGCGACAAGACGAAGAAGTTGAAATATCCGTATGCTAAAATCGTCGAGGGCTTCGCTGGTCGCATCGACTCGGTGAAAGTGATCGGCCCGTGGCAGAAGGCCCGTGTCGAGATCAAGACGAAGCGTCTGGATGCCGGCCTGCACCCGTATATCTATACGCGGTTTGCGCCGTGGCAGGGGTTCACGTTTTACCATCAAGCAACCGACAACGAAATCCGCAAGTATCGCGGTTCGTACGGTATCTTTATCCGCCCGGGCGGCCGCTGAAAGCGGCTTCTTTTGAAGCCGTAATTTTACATAAGTATTTTATATAAAGAATATTATGACTTTAATAACTCCCCTCTACCCTTGATTGCCGGGCCAGTCAGGACCGCAAGCGCGCGATGATATCATCGGTGACGTCGGACGTCTTCGATGTCCCGCCAAGATCCGGGGTGCGGACTTCACCGGCGCCCAGGTTGTCGATGACACAGGCTTCGAGCCGCTGCGCTGCGGCGCTTTCACCGAGGAAGTCGATCATCATGCCGACGCTCATAATCGCCGCGATCGGATTGGCAATGCCCTGGCCGGCAATGTCGGGGGCCGAGCCGTGAACGGGCTCGAACAGCGACGGTGCGGTGCGCTCGGGGTTGATGTTGCAGCTCGGCGTGACGCCCAGGCTGCCGACAATGGCACCGCCCAGATCGCTGAGGATGTCGCCGAACAGGTTGGAGCCGACAACGACATCGTAATTCTGTGGACACCGCACGAAGTTCATGGCCAGCGCGTCGATGTGGAATTTGTCGACGGTGATGTCCGGATAGTCAGGCGCGATCTCGGCCAGCACTTTGTCCCAGAGCACCATACTGAATTTGAAGGCGTTCGACTTGGTGGCCATGGTCAGGTGCTTGCGACGTTTACCGGCGAGCTCGAAGCCGTAACGCAGGATGCGTTCGATGCCGACGCGGGTGTGGACGCTGGTCTGCAGCGCGGTTTCGCCGGGCTGGTCCACTTTGAAGGTCCCGCCGTTGTTCACGTACTCGCCCTCGGAATTTTCGCGCACCACCATGATGTCGATGTCGCCGGCCTCGACATCGGCAAGCGGCGACTTGACACCCGGCAGCAGGCGGGACGGGCGCAGGCAGACGTACTGGTCGAAGCGCTGCCGCATTTCGATCAGCGGTACCAGGGTGACATGATCGGGGATATTGGCTGGATCCCCGACAGCGCCGAGGAATACCGCGTCGAACTTGCGCAGCACGTCGAGGTAGTCGTCCGGCACGACCTTGCCGGCGCTGGCAAAGTAGCGTGTGCCCCAGTCGAACTCGGTGATCTCATAGCGAGCGTCGCCGCAGACTTCGGACAAAGCCGCAAGCACCTTCAGCACTTCATCGGTCACTTCGATGCCGATGCCATCACCGGCGTAAATCGCGATGTTATGTGTTTTCAATTGCCGTTCTCCGGTGTGAATTCGCATTGCGCCGGGCGCGGAGGGAGGGAGGGAAAAACGGACGATCAAGATACCGCTCCAATGCTTTGTAGCAAATCAACCGCTCGGCACAGTGTTTGCGAGCGGCACGACAGGCAGACAACGCATCAAGGCATTGAAGTGAGTTCTGTCACTTTACCGCAACCAAACCAGATCAACTGCATCCTATACAATAAGCGAGCGACGAATCGACAACCCAGGCGGCCGCCCCTCCCCGTGCAATGAGTAGGCCGACCGGCTTGGAGGTGGTCCGGATTCTGCGTCCGTACTGTGAATGACTTTCAGCGAGGGTGAATGACGGCAAGCTGACGGACCAGCAGCCGGGGCACCCCGCCGATCCGGGATGACACATGGGCGCAGAGCACCAGTGACCGGATCGGGTTGACCTAACACAACCGCTTTATGCATACGGTTACGGGCGTGTTGTCCTCAAAGGCGTGGTCCGCAGAAAAGGAGTCGAGACAATGAATGACCTATTCTCACAACTCTTCAACAACCTTGAGCCGAGTAAAGACGAAGAAGAAATCCTTACTTTTACGGATTACCTCGACCTGCTTACCCGAGAACCGTGGGTAGCTCGTGATTCAATGCAATTGCTGCATGACATGCTGCTGTCCGCCGGCGTCGAGTACAACATCTCGCCGGGCAAACCGCTGAAGCATCGCTACAAGTTTTTTGAAGAACAGGAGCTGATCGGCCCATACGTCGTTTTCGGGCAGCAGCGGGCGAAAGAAAACCTCGTCGAGAAAATCGACAACGCCAGCCGCGGCGCCGAGGCCGGCAAGCGTCTGTGGATTCTGCTCGGCCCGCCGGGCGCCGCCAAGTCCCGATCGATGGACGCGATCAAGCACGCGCTGCACCAGTACTCGCGCTCGGATACAGGCAAGAGCTACACCTTGTTGCTGCCGACTGTCGACGAGCGGTTGAAGGAGCGTGCCCTGTACAGCGAGAACGGTGTTCACTACATCCCCAGTCCGCTGTTCGAGCGGCCGCTGCAGGTGATCCCAGAAAATCAGCGGGGAGTGTTCAACCGTGAACTGACCGACCGCATCGATCGTGAAGCGACCGAGGATTTCCTGGCTGCCCATACGCACTATGACAACAACCTTTCAATCAATGTAACCGGCCGCGTCTCACCGTATTGCGAATACGTGCTGCGCGATTTCATGCAGGCACAGAACCTGTCGATGTCGACGCTGATGCCGTACCTGCGCGTCAAGCGGATGCTCTACGATTCGAACACCAAGACCGGCATCGGTTCGTACACACCGCGCGACGAGAAGAGCCAGGAAGCCGGATCGCTGGTCGGCAACATCGATTACAGCTTGCTGCCGTTATTCGGCAGCGAGTCGCATCCGCTGGTGCACGACTACAAGGGCGAGTTGTGTGCGGGCGCCAACGGCTTTGTCGAGATCCACGAGATCCTGAAGCTCTCGGACAAATTCCTTTACGAACTGCTGTTCGCGACCCAGGACCGTTTTTTCAAACCGGAAGGACAGCCGCCGATTCCGTTCAACGGTGTCATCATCGGCCACACGAACTTCCACGAGTACAACATGTTCATGGCCAACAACACCTTCGAGGCGTTGCGGTCACGGACGACGTTCATCGAGATGCCGCTCTGCGTCCACTTCAAGGAGGAGGAAAAGATTTACTCCTTCACCTACGCCAATGACCAACGCGAATGGGACAAGTCGCGCAAGCATCTGGCGCACGTCGCGCCACACAGTCTGGAACTGCTCAGCCTGGTTGCCGTGATGTCGCGCTTGTACGAATCAAAGCGCAATCCAAACCTGTCGCTGCTGCAGAAGGGACTGATCTACGCCGGCCGCTCGGACAGCGGCGTCGACAATAACATGGCGAAGATGGTCCTCGACGAGTTCGAATTCGTCAAGCCTTCCGAAGGCACCTTCGGGCTCGACCCGCGCTTCATCCAGAACGTCTTCGAGAATGCCGAGCATTTCCAGATCAACGAGTTCGAGGCCAACATCCGGCAACTGAACGAAGAGGGAACCGATCACGCGATGCTCGCGTCGATCTCTCTACAGAACCCGTGCGTCACCCCGTTGGACCTGCATGTGAACCTGGAGAATTATCTGAAGGAGATGTTCGCCTCGCAGAAGACCAAACTCAATCACTATGTCGAGAAAGTGCTGCCGCAGGCGAAGAACTGGGTATTTGGCCAGATCGCCTCGGACGTGTACAGCGCCATTCTGCGCGACGACAGCGTCATCGAGACGACGTGGAAGAAGTACACCGACCATGTCCGTGCCTACGCTCACAACACGACGGTCAAGCATGAGGTGACGCAGGCGGACATCAAGCCGGACGAGAAGTTCATGCAGACGATCGAGCAGTACCTGGGCATCCCGGAGAAGGATGTTTTCCGCAAGGAACTGAGCGACGCCATCTCAAGTGTCAGCTATCAGGTGTTGCTGGAGGACGAACCCTCGTATCAGAACGCCATCAAGAAATACGTCTTTGAGAACGAGTTCAAATCGGGCGAGAACATGAAGCTGCTCGGTTGGATTAAGAGTGGCACGAGCGCATCGAACGTGCACTCGAAGGAACAGGAACAACTCAACGAGACCATTCGCTATCTGATGGAGACGAAAGGCTACTGCGGCAAGTGCGCCTTCCAGGCACTGGCGATCACCGCCAATGCCTCGAGTATCGTTATCTGACGATTGGCCTGGTGGTGACAGACAACGGACGACCATCATGGGTGAAGAAAAAATATCATCGAGCGAATCCGAGGGCGCGTTCAACGAATTTATCAATGAGCAGCTCGAAGAGGTCCTCGACCACATCATCAACGAAGGCGATGTGGATATGTTGGGCGACAGCGGCAGCGATATAATCGTTGAAATGGACGACATCCAGCCGCCGAAGTTCGTCTATGGCGACGAAGGCGGCCCCGGTGCCGGTGGCGGCGGGCTGGGACCTGGCAACGATTCAAAGCGCATCCGCTTCAGCCTGTCGTTCGACAGGTTCATGGATTTGGTGGCGGAGCGCCTGAGTCTACCCAACCTGGTCAAGGAGGGACAAGGCCGGATCAAGGAAGTGTCGTACGAATTCAAGACCTTTGGGCAGTCCGGCGTGCTGCTCGACAAGAAACGCACATTCAAGCGGGCGCTGCGCAGCAGCATCGGTACTGGCACGTACCGGCCGCAGGACGACGAGTACGAGGTTTTGATCCGCCGTCGTGACCGCCGCTACAAGCTGCCGGAGCGCGTCGAGAAGCCGCGGTACAAGGCAGTCGTCTTCTACATGGGTGACATCTCGTACTCCACCTACGGCGAGCGACTCAAGCTTGAGAAACGGGTCGTCAACTTCATCCATAGCTGGCTCAACTACAATTACGGCCCAGACAACGTCGATCACCGTTTCGTGGTGCACGATTCCGAAGCATACGAGGTGATGGCGGAACAGTTTTACGACATCGCGAACGCCGGCGGCACGCGTGCAGCCATCGCGTTCGACCTCGTGGCACAGATCGCAATCAATGAATACGACCCGATGGACACGAATTTCTACGGCTTCTATTTCGGCGACGGGGAGATTTTCGAGGACGACGCCAAGGAGATCATCCATATCCTGGAGAAGGATTTCCGGCCGATCTTCAATCGCATCGGTGTCGTCGAAGTCAAGCCGAGCAGCATCAGTCATCTGTACAAGTGCATTGCCGACGTTTTCGAAAACGACTCGATCATAAGGCTGGGAAAACTGACTGACAAAGGCTCGATCATCGACGTCATCAAAGTCCTTTTCGGAAGCTGATCATGCGGACAATCAGAACAAATCCGGAGCTTCATCACCTTGAACAGCGTGTGTTGCATTACGCCAAGGAATTCGGCCGCGACCTGCCGGAGATGCGTTTTTATATCCTCGACGCCAACGAATTTTCGGCGTTACTCGAGAAGGATGTCTATCCGATCAGCCCGGCGAATATCTGGGAAGGCCGCAACATAATCAACCGGCGTTTCCGGATCGAGAGCGGCCAGGAGAGTGCGTTGTATTACGAAGTGGTGCAGACAGGCAACCCGAGTTACGCCTATCTGAACGACACCAACAACGCGATGACCCAGGCGAGCGTGATGGCGCATGTGGTCGGGCATTGCGAATTTTCGCAGCTCAACGTGCTGCGCGACATGAACCCGGACCGTACCGAGTTCGTCATGCACCTGGTGCGCAAGGTCAACATGGGCCGGTCCCAGATGGGCGAGCGTGATTACCTGGCCTACTGGAACGCTGTGGAGTCGGCGTCACCGCTGATCGCGCCCAACTCCCAGTTCAACCTGGACGTGGCGGTGCAGACGGAATCTAACGCGGGACCGGGCAGCGAGCAGGAGATCGAAGGGAAACAGTCGGTCCCGTGCCGGATGCCGTACTCATCGACCCTGGACTCACTGCTCAATCAGAATACGTCGGACAGTAATGAGTTGTTCCAGCACGAGGTGCTGCAGAAACGACGTCACGAGACCCTGAGTCGCAAGGGTTTCAAACTGGTGGCGCCGTGCCAGGACGTGCTTGGGTTTCTGAGCCACCATGCGCCGGCGAGCCGCGCCGAGCGGGCAGTGCTCGACTACATCTACACCGTGCACACGCCGCACGACTTCGTCGTCCGCACACAGATCATGAACGAAGGCTGGGCAATGTACTGGGAGAAAAAGATCATGCTGGAGCTGTTCCGCGAGGAGTCAGTCAAGGGCATCATCGATTATTCCAAGGTATTCTCCAGCGTCTGCTATCCGCGGCCGTACTTCATGCGCAATCCGTACCACCTCGGCTATCACATGTGGAATCACGTCGAGCAGCTGTATCGCGACGGCAAAGTGACGCTCGACTACCTGGAAGAAACCGACCTGCAGAAGAAAGAAAACTGGAATCGCCCGAACGTGACGGCCGACCCGATCGAGGCAATGGGTCATCTCGTGAGAACGACGACCGACTATGAATTTCTGCGCCGTTTCCTGAGTGTCGACCTGGTTGAGGAGTTTCATCTGAACCGCATCCCGCGGGCGATGGCGCGCCAGGCCGGCATCAAAGCCAACGACGTTGTACGTGAAGACGAGCGTTGGGTATGGCTCAATCCGTACCCGATCAAGGATGAGATGCTCAATTTCTTTACGCACTTTCATCGGCCGCGGATCTATCTGATCGACGCCGATTTCCTCGAAGGCGGGCTGCTGATGTATCATCGCGATGATCAGCGGGCACTGCGGAAGGAGTGGATCAAACCGACGATGAAGAACCTCAACCTCATCTGGAAAGGTCCGGTCTATCTCCTGAGCCGCGACACGTTGTACGGCTATTCTGCAAATCGCTTTCAAGAAAAAGCCGTCAAGATCCCGCGCTTTCGCCGCGTGGTCGAGCGGATGCGTGAATCGGAAAAGCCGTTCACGCTTTAACAACTTTGTTCCGGGCGCTATCGGTGTTCGAAACTGCAACCTATAAACTTAAAATGGAAATAGAAACTCTCGATCTACGTCAGTTGCTGGGCTGTCAACGCAAGCGCTCGCTCAGCTTTTCCGCCTTTGTCGAACAGTTCATGGAACACCCCGAGGAGCACCTGCAGACCTCGGCGACGCTGATCTCGAATGCGATCAAATATTTCGGTTTCGACATCGTCGTGCGCGGCGGCGAGCCGGTGCTGAGCTACAACATCTTCAAGGACCCCTTCTCCAACGGAGTCAATGCGGTCTACGGACAGGAGTTCTGCATCAAGCACATCGTCGAGGTCATTGAATCTTTCGAGAAGGAATCGAGCCCGAAGCGCGGCATCGTGCTGGTCGGGCCCCCGGCCTCCGGCAAGACCAACGTGGTCGATCTGATCACCCAGGCGCTGGAGAACTATACAAAGGAAAAGAACGTCAAGCTGTATTCCTTCTGCTTCCGTTTCGAAGGCGATGACGGTAAGGTTGTGGAGTTGCGTCCGGCTTTTATGCCAAACCCGATCCTGCTCTTCCCGATCATCCTGCAGCAGGAGGACGGGACCCTCACCAAGCCGCGCAAGGAGCTGTTCGACTTCATCAACGCGCCGGGGCGTGCAGACAAGAAAGTCGAAATCCCGACGTACTTCCAGTATGCCAATCTCGACAAGCGCAACCTCGACATCCTCGAGTCTTTGATGCATAGCCCGCGCAACAAGGGCAAGACCCTGTTTGAGATCATCGAGGAATACGTGCGGATCGAAGAGATTGAATTTTCCAACGCTCAGGCCAAGGGCATCGCCAATATCGACAACATGCAGGCACTCCGCGTGCAACAGCGCGAGGTGCATCTGGGCACCGACGAGATGGAGATCCTCTTCGAACACCTGCCCGGCAAGGTTCTGACGGAGTACCTCGGTGCCATGGTTTCGTCGAATCGCGGAATCCTGCATATTCACGACGCTTTCGACATCGATGGCAGCCTGCCCGAGGATGCCTATAAGCCTTTGCTCATGCTGCTCGGCAGCGGACGCATTTCGCTGCAGTCGACCCAGGCTTCGCTGGATAATACCGTGATCATGACGACCAATCTCGAAGAGATGAACGTGCTGGAGAAGCGACTCTCGGCGCTCAAGCTGCTCGACCGTATTGACAAAGTGCCGGTTAACTATCTGCTCGACGCTGTTTCCGAGATGGACATCCTGCGGCGCGACATGTGCAACATGCGCCCGACCTACGATGTCGATCCCAACCTCATCCGTATCGCCGCCTACTACTCCGTCATGACGCGGTTGTTGCCGCCGATGGCCGATACACTGCCGGAAAGCTGGTCTGACGAGAAGTCGAAGCTGTACAACCAGGTGACCCCGGAGCAGAAGCTTTTCATGTACGCCGTCCACAGCGACGACCCGGTCAACACGATCCGCAACCTGCCGCACTGGCATCCGTTCCGCAACGAGTGCCTGCAGGTCGGCATCAACATCTTCGAGCCGGACTATTACAAGCAATACATCGCCCACCATCCCGATGCGGTATCGCTGGAGGACTGCGGTCTCTTTTCCAATGCGCAACTCAAAATGATCGATGATGAGTTCATGCGCACGATGCGTGGTGAGTATTATCCGGACGAGGGCCGCACGGGACTGTCGATCCGGCAGTTGCAGAATATCATGCGCAGTACGATCGCACATTCTGACGGGCGCAAGGTGACCGTGGGCGTCTTTCTACATCAGCTCGAGCGGATCATCACCGAGGGCCCGAGTGTGCATCACTGGCTATCGCTCAACGGCCACAACAAGAAGGGACGCCCGCCAGTGTCGCCGCGGCGGATCAACACCGTGCCGCTGGAAGAAGGCGAAGGTGATTTCGGCGATTACTGTGGCCTGATGAAGGTCGTGCGAGCGCTGTATTACATGTTGATCGCGAAAGAAATCACAGTCGCTACCGTGGACCGCGATCCGAAGCGGATCGAGATAGACCTGCGCAAGTACCTGCAGCATACGTTGCTGGCGCGCGCCCGTGAGAACCATGCGTTTGCCCACATCATCGTGCCGAAGTACACCTTCGTTGACCCGGATACCGGCGAGTCTGTCGATCAGGCCAACGACAACTTCATGCGCTCCATCGAAAAAGTTATGAAGCCGAAAGGCGACCACGAAGCACTGCGCCACGAGCTGGCCCAGAAATTCCTCGATCTTCAGGACGACGGTGAGCTGCACATACCGGACGGCAAATCCGTAGTGGCCTCGGAGGACGACAATCTGCTGCATTGTTTTTCAAAGGAGTACACGGCGTTGTTGTCCCACCGTAAGGCGGTCGAGGGCATTAGCCCGGAGACATTGTGTGAAGCCTTTTTCCACAAGCGTAATGACCCGAAGAAATACCGACGGTACGGCGAGGAGATCATCGAACTGGTGGAGACGATCATCAAGAACCTCACCAGCCGCTTCGGCTATTCCAGAGACATCGCGCTGGACACCGTGGTCTTCGCGCTGCGACACAACGTCGTCGACTTTGCGAAGATGATTTTGTAGAGCAACGGAAGCCTGCCCGTGAATTCTGAACGTCACCGTATACGATAGAAGGTTCCCCGCCAAAAAGTATCCTGGTCCCGGGTGCGGCCGGCTACAGTTCGTATTGGCGCAGTTCCTCGTCGAACAGGAACGACAAGTCGATAGTGGCACAGCCGCTGATCAAGAGAGACAACAGGAGAAGTGTGGCTCGGACTGCGCGGTACAGCGTCAAATCACATCGCGCCACTGTGGTCACGGATGATCCCGGTCGTCTGCGTAGCGCGCCATTTTCTGGCGGCGGCGTAGAGGGCACGCGCGGTGTCGAAGGCTGTTTCGGCCTGCTTCACGCGGGCGGTGTTCAGGACCACTTGGTAATCCCAGTTACTGAAGACCTGCCGGGCGGTCTTGAGCGTTGCCTGACCGATGAACAGTTGCCGATCGATCTTTTTGCCGTGGCGCTTCGCCTCCAGGACCATCTTGGCCCATTCACTACGTTCCTTTTCGGTGGAGATCCACTTGGCGTGTTCCGCTATCGCATAGGCCCGCGACACTGCCTGCTCCGCCCGCTCCTGCAGTTTGAGGACGGTTTTCTCTTTTTTGACCATCATCTGCCGGGCTTTCGACCGTTCGCGATTCACCAGGTCAAAGGACGACTTGGCCAGCTTGACGAGTTCGCGAGCAGCTTCACGCTCACCCTTGTACTTCGCCACTACCATGCCCGGGCGCATGCCGGTTGGCGGCAGGAAGTCGACGTCCGGGAGGTCGCGCCGGCTGCCGCTGAACGGTCGGGCGATGGCGCTGAAGAAACTGCCGAGAGCAGAGCGGGCCGGTGGGCCCGGCGTCGCCGCCATGGCTGTTCCGGCTTCGGTGACTGCTCCGGTTGCGGCCGGTTGCTGCTGCTTGAACACGAGTTCCCGCGTCGTCGGTACCCGGGCAGCGGCGAGCTCGGTGTTCTTTTTCGCCAGTTCACGGGCCAGCTTGTCCCCGGCTTTCTTGGTCTGGTGCATGGCTTTGATCAGCGCGGTGCGCTGTGCCTTGGTGCCCTGGATAGCGGTAGCTGCCATTACGAGCTTCGCGAGCCGCACCTGAACATCGTCATACTCCGCACGGATGCCCGCGATCTCCACCGCCACCGCATCGATCCGCGCATGATCGATCACACGCAGTGGCTCGACCGCGAACGGCACCACGGCGGCTGCTTCGGCAACCTCCGATTCAAGGACCGATGTCGCGGCAACCGGTTCGGCAACGATCGATGCATCGACCGTCGGGTGGATCTGCGGCACCGGCGACGGGACTGTCCGGCTGGCAAGCATCTGCGTGTGCGCATGCAGGTTTGCCCGGACTATCTGATAACGGGCATCGGCCTTTGATTTAAGAAGCTCGTATGCTTCTTCGGCGCTCTCGATGACTGACTGGAGACGGTCAACATTGCGAGTTGCCGAGGAGAGGTTGCTGCTGCCTCTGGCGCGGGTGAGTACACCTTTGGCCAGGACGGACGCGAAAAATGATTCGCTTTCCCGGCGCAACGACTCCGCCAGTTTCACGCGGAGCTCACGCAGCGTTGATGCGTGTTTCGCCACATCGACAGCGGCGGCTTTAGCGGCTTTGAGATTTTGCTCGGAGTGGTGAGCGGAGGCAATGCCGGAACTGACGACGACAATGGCTCCGCAGAGAATGAGGTTCTTCAGAGTTGCCATGAACTTCTCCATTGTAGCTGCAAGCCGGTGTTGCCCACAATATATGATAGGCTGTGCAGTTGTCCAATCCGGAAATATAAATATGATGGCCCGCGCAACTTATTGTCATGCGTCCTGCGTCACTTTGCGATGCCGGGCAATTATCCTGTGACATACGCGCGGCATTTGATTTGGTTGCCGTTCGCCACAGAAATTGACTGAAATCGCGCTGGGCCGCCTTCAGCGCGGACTATTCAAAGGGCGGTCGCGAAAGGTCCGGTGCAAACTTTGGTGTCGTTACGATCGACAACTCCCCTATCTCCACATTCGGTGATACCTGGAGCTTAAACACCGTTGTCCAGACGTCACCTGCAGCAGCGAGAAACGCCGGCAGCGTGCCGTCACCGAAATGGCGTTGATCCGATTGAACAGGGATTCGACTGCCCGGGATCGAGCCAATGCCATGCAGTGATACTTTCATGTCACTCGATACGGGCTCGTTGAATCGAATCGCAACCTCGTAAATCCTCCCCTGTTGCTCCGACTTCTCCGATACGACCCTCGCTTCAAGTTGTGGCCGGCCCCGCACCTCGATCGCGGTGCCCAGCTCAGACCAGCGGGAATCGTCAATTCGTTTGAAGGCGGGCTCACGTTCAGTCTGCGGTGTTGGCAATCGTTCGTAGACGAGCCAATTCCGGTCGCGTGCCACCATCGTTTCAACGCCGTACGCGGCAGAACTGTTCAGGCGCCAGCGATACGTCTCGAACTCGGGGCGCTCGGTGATCTCGTCGTCGAGGTCGAGCACGACAAGGTTTTGCGGGGTGTCTTCAGAGAGGACGAGATACGTATCGTTGGTAAACACAAGGTGGGCGCCGAGACGTGGTGTTGCGGAGACCGCGCGCCCATCGAGGCGTTCGCGCAGTTCTTCGACCGAATCGGAATAACCGGGCGCGTGGAGCAGGTATTGGCTGTTGTTCTTGCCGAGATAACCGAGGCCGAAAAAGAAATGTGCCAGCAACGTTGCAACGACGACTCCGGCGCACAGCGCCGCCGCACCTGGCAATCGGGGCATACCGCAGCCCAGTGCCCGGCACCACCGATTGGATTCGCCGGCGGTCAATCCCACAACTGTCGCTGTGAGCAGGAGCATGACGACCTCACACTGGTACTGCAACACGATATTCGCCTGCTGTGTGCTGCTTTGCAGGCAAACAAACATCAGCGTCGGAACCGCGGCGATCAGGTATACGGGTTTGGAAAACACCGCGACAAAGACAGGGAGCAGCAGCAGCAAAATGAAGTAAATGTTGTGCGGCCGGAAAAGGGCACCGAAAAATGTATCGGGCTCGAGGAACGGCGACAGCGCAATTGCACTTATGCTGTCGCCGAGATGGTGGTAGCGGTTGGTGAACTCGTACTCCTGCAAGCCCGAGATTCCGGGAATGACGAACATGATGACAATCAGAAAATAAACGATGCTGGCCGCCGCCAGCACAAAGCCCAGGCGGCGGCGGCCAAGCAGGAAGTACACGACACCCAGACCGCCGAAGAATACGGGCACCGTTTCCTTGATCGCCAAAGTGAGAACGAACACGATCCCGAGAAGGATCGTATTGAGTCGCAGCCGACCGCCCTTCTCGAGAGAGCCGCGGCGCTCACAAAGCAGAACGAACACGGCGATCAGCGGCATCGTCAGGTGCAGCGGATGGAAACCATAGTAGATCGACATCGTCATCTGCGACAGGGACGGGTAAAACAACGCGCCGGCGACTACGGCAACCGCGACAGGGCGACGGATCTGCAGACGGCGTGCGAACGCATAGAGAATCAGAACGCCGCCGTGCAGTACTAATGCGTTCATCAGAAAGTACGGCGCAGCAGTGCGGAATGCGGCGAGCATGGGGGCCAGCAGGAGAACCATGCCCGGGATAAAATGATGCCCCATGTAGTTGCGGCCGAGCTCGTTCGAATAGAACCAGCGGCCGTTAATCGTATTGTCGACGACGTTCAGGTAGATCGCCCAGTCGGAATAGTTGAGGTACATACTGTCCAGAGCGCGCAACTGCAGCATCGTGAAGTAGCTGACAATGCCGAGCGCCAGCACAATGAAAAGTGACGGATGCAGCCATCGCAGATCACGCGGTTCGGGAAGATTGGCCGTGACCCGGACGACACAGATCGCGACAACCGCTGAAAAGACAATCGGTGACAGCATCGACGTGGCGAAAAAACTGAAGGGCAGGAGGACAAGCAGCGGCGCCAGCGCCCGTTGCCCGACAAAAGGTGCTTCTGCAGATTGTCGGCGCAGACATTCATCCGCCGCGTAAACCAGCAGCAATCCAATCGCGGCATAGAGCCACAGCGGTACTGATGGCGCCTCCTCCAAAATCACACGGTGCCCGACAACATCGATCGTGCGGATCCCGATACAGTTTGCGTAGACCGCATGTCCGAGAATACAGCCGAGGACAATATTTATCAGGTGGCGTAGCATATGGGCAGGCAATGTTGTGTCGTCTGGAGCCGGGTTTCAAGCGCACTTCAGGCAAAGATGGACAACGATGTCCACCGATTTGAAGCTGCTCGTAATATCGACGGACGCCTACTGACTTGCCATCACGCTTGACATGTCGGTCACCGACCGGATATTTCGCCCATGCATGCGACTGTCCTGATCGTTACCGGCAGTTCCGGGCTCATCGGATCGGAATCGATCCGTCACCTGGCGCCGCAGTTCGATATTGTTGTCGGCCTGGACAACGATATGCGCAGTTATTTTTTCGGTGAAGAAGCGTCGACGGATTGGAACCGGGAACTGCTCGAGCAGGCGGTTCCAAACTTTCGGCATGAAACGGTCGACATCCGTGACAGCGAGGCGCTGCGCCGGATTTTCGACCAGTACGGTGCCGACATCGCAGCAGTCATCCACACCGCGGCACAACCATCGCATGACTGGGCGGCGCGCGAGCCCGAAACCGATTTCACCGTCAACGCCAACGGTACCCTCAACCTGCTGGAACAGACGCGGCGAGCGTGTCCCGAGGCGGTGTTCATATTCACGTCCACGAACAAGGTGTATGGCGACCGGCCGAACGCTCTGCCGCTGGTAGAGCTTGACAGCCGCTGGGAAATTGACCCGGGCCATCCGTTCGCGAAGGGTATCGACGAATCAATGAGTGTCGACGACTGCACCCACAGCCTGTTCGGCGTATCGAAGCTGGCAGCGGATATGCTGGTGCAGGAGTACGGCCGCTATTTCGGGATGAAAACAGCCGTCTTCCGCGGCGGCTGCCTGACCGGCCCCTGTCACTCCGGTGCTGAGCTCCACGGTTTTCTGGCGTACCTGATGACCTGCGTGATCTCCGGCCGCGAATACCGAATCTTCGGATACCAGGGTAAACAGGTGCGGGACAATATCCACGCCACGGATCTGGTCTCCGCGTTTGCCCATGTCATCCGCAACCCGCGCGCCGGGGCCGCGGTATACAACATCGGCGGTGGACGTCATTCAAACATTTCGATGCTGGAAGCAATCGACAAGATGGAAGCGCTGGCGGAATGCAAGGCAAATTACGTGTATGTCGACGAAGCGCGCAGCGGCGACCATATCTGGTACATTTCCGACAACTCCAGATTCCAGCAGCATTATCCCGGGTGGGAGCAGGCGTACGACATCGACATGATCCTCGAAGACATGTACGCCGGAATCAAGCAACGACTCGATTGAGGAGTGAGATGACGTTCAACCACATCCTGATCACCGGTGGTGCAGGGTTTGTCGGTTCCAACCTCTGCGTGCGACTGCGGGCCGCGTTTCCCGATGTGCGGGTGACGGCGTTCGACAATCTGATGCGGCGCGGCAGCGAGCTGAATCTCGAGCGGTTGGAGGCGGCGAACGTAACGTTCGTACCCGGCGACGTCCGGGTACCGTCGGAGCTTGATGCGGTTGGCCCGTTCGACTTGATGATCGAGTGCTCGGCCGAACCGTCCGTACAGGCAGGGCTCGATGATCCGAAGGAATTGGTCGACATCAATTTCAACGGTGCCGTGAACTGTCTGGAAGCCGCACGGAAAAACAAAGCCGCGGTGCTGTTTATCAGTACGAGCCGCGTCTATCCGATCGAACCGATCAACGCCCTTCCCTGGCGCGAGACAGATTCACGATACGAGTGGACCGACGTCACCGGGATCGCTGAATCATTCCCGATCGATGGGCGCCGCTCTATCTACGGGACGACGAAGCTGGCAGCAGAACTGCTGATCGCCGAGTATGTGCACCATTTCGAGATGCCCTGCCTGATCAATCGGTGCGGTGTGCTGGCCGGCCCATGGCAAATGGGAAGGGTGGATCAGGGCGTCGTGACGTTGTGGGTTGCACGCCACCGATTCCAGCACGAATTGGCCTACATCGGCTGGGGCGGTATTGGCAAGCAGGTGCGCGATGTGCTCCACATCGACGATCTGTTCGAGCTGCTCGAATTACAATTGGCGCGACCGGAAATCTGGGACGGGCGCGTCTACAACGTCGGCGGCGGCACCGATTCATCCGCCTCATTGCTGGAACTGACGAAGCTGTGTCGGGACATAACAGGCAACACCGTCGAAATCGGCAGCCGCCCGGAAACCAGCGATGTCGACGTGCGCCTTTACATTACCGACTACAACAAGGCATCCGCCGAGCTCGGCTGGCAGCCCACGCGGGATATGCCTACGATCGCGGCGGATATCAACCAATGGCTCACCGACAATGAAGCCCTGCTCCGCCCCATCTTCGTTCCCCATTGAAATTGAGAGTTCAGAATTGAGAATTGAAAATTGAAGACGCCTTCCCTCTCCATCCTGATCCCCGCCTGCAACGAGGGAGGTGTAATCACCGCCACGCTGTCGGATATCATCGCGGCAGTGGATCGGCACGAAATCGATGCCGAAATCGTTGTCGTCGATGACAGCAGCAATGACAACACTGCCGAGATGGTCGAAACGTTTGCGGCCGATGACCCGCGCGTGCGAATCGTGACCAGGGAGTTACCTCGGGGATTCGGCAGGGCCGTGCGCACCGGGCTCAAGGAGCTGTCCGGCGAGGTCGTGGTGATCGCGATGGCTGACCAGTCGGACGATCCCGAGGACGTCATACGATACTACCAGACGATCAACGACGGCTACGATTGCGTGTTCGGTTCACGCTT
>CAJWLW010000028.1 GCA_913042885.1 uncultured Lentisphaeria bacterium
AGCATTCGGTCGGACCGTCACCTTCGTAAATGAGTTTGCCGTAGCGCTCCTCGAATTGCTTGAGGATTTCGACCGGCATGGCGGCACCACCAGAGAGGCAAAACCTGAGGCTGTCGAGCTTGGGAACCGCCGTTTCAGGCAGGCGCAGCAAAACGTTGTACATGCTGGGCACCGCCATGAAGACAGTGGCGCCAGTTGCAACAATCGTGTCGACGACCAGGTTGGGATCGAACTTCGGTACCGGCGCAAAGGTGCAGCCGTGGAGCAGCGGAAACAGCATACCGACAGTCGCCGCAAAGGCATGGAACATCGGCAGCACGACGAGCATGACGTCTTCCCCGGGCACCAGGCCCATGGCAATACGGATACTGTTAGTGTTGCTCGCCAGGTTACGATGAGTCAGCATCGCGCCCTTTGGCTTGCCAGTGGTGCCGGACGTGTAGATCAGTACGACGATGTCCTCGTCGACGTCGAACTCGACCGGCGCCGGCGCCTCAGCCGCGCACAGCAACTCCGCCCAGTCCCTGTCGGCGGGGTCTGATTTCTCCGCTCCGATGCACACGGCGAAATCGATGCCGGGCAAATCGGCGCGGATCGCATTGATCGCCGGCGTAAACGCCTCGAAATAAATCAGCGCACGAGCCCCTGAGTCATTGAGGATGTAAGCCACCTCTTTCGGATTCAACAGCAGATTGATCGGTACCACTGTGGCGCCGGCCTTGACAATACCGAAGTAGGCAACGGCAAAAAAGTCCGAGTTAATGCAGTACAGCCCGATACGGTCACCCTTGACAATGCCCAATGCCTGCAGATTGGCGGCAACAGCATCGGAGCGTTTGTCGAACGTGGCGAAATCGGTGGTCTCGCCGTTGAAATTGATCGCGGTGTGCCCGCCGCAGGTCGCTACAGTCTTCGAAAAAATCTCCGGCAGCGGTGCAATGTGTTCGCTCATGTGACTACAAGTTGGGTGGATGGGTTATCTGATTATAATGAAGCCGTAAGATACGACCGAACCATGAAAGTTGAACGCCTCCCCGTGAAGTGAATCCTCTCGGGCATCAAATTGACCCTGTTGCCGTTGATTCAGTTCGCTGCGAAGATTACACCGTTGCAGCATATATCCCTCATTCGGTGAACGCGAGCAAATATCATGAAACTGTAATTGTCGTATGTCAGCCGGACGGAACCGCAGCGCTGCCCCTACTCTGCGCGGCCATGGCCGCCGGGCGTGTTCTTGTCGAAAGCTTCCTTCAGGAACCCGAGCCCGAAGATTTTCTGGATCGGTTCGATATACTCCCATTGCGGATCATCAATGGTTCCGGTGACACGGCTGTCGAGCAACGTTGTCAGCTTGCGAACCAGCGGGTCGATGATCGGTATCTTGATCGCTTCGCGGAGGTCCTGAGCACGCTTGAGCGGTACGGCCTTGACACGGAAGTCCAGCGCGCGTGTCGGCCAGCTGTAATAGCCACCGGCGCGGATCGCGACGAGTTCACCGTTGCTCTCGAGGTCGGGCAGGTAGACACGGTCGCCCTCGAACTGCAGTGAGCTGTCGAACTCGGTGATCTTCGCCAGTTGCCCGGTCTTGAACATCTTGTCGAGGATGCCCAGGAAGTCGGCCAGCACAGGAATGCCCCAGAAATCACCGCCGCGCACCATGACGTTGCCAACGCCGGTCAGTTGTAGTTTCTCCGAATTCAGATCCATTGTGACATCAATGGCGCCCTGCAGTCGCCCAGCGTCGTCGTCGTCGTCGTCGCTTTTCGACAGACGCCCATAGCGCACATTCTGCACCTGCAGCTTTGCGGTGCCGGTCCCGGTTTCCCAGTTGTAGGTGTTGCGACCAGTCAGGTCACCGCCGAGCCAGGTCGTTTGGATCCCGTCGATTTCGAATCCGCTGTCGCCTATCGTGACATCCCCGGAGAAGTCCTGCAGCGTGATTTTGTTTTCGTAGTAGAGATGCGCCGCCGTCACGTCAAAACGATTCTGTGGCTGCAGTGTGCCGTCCGTAATCACATCGGTCAGGTGCCAATCTCCGAACTTGATGTCGCCCCATGCCGATTGATGGCGGATCGCGCCGTCGCCGATGCTGAAATCGCTGACCACTCCATGGGCGACCATGCCACTCTGCCACTCGGCCCGGTCGCAGGTGCCGCTACCGGCGATCTTCTCGAGCGCTGGGCCGGTACACTGCAATTCGACAACCGGGTTGTCGAGCTGCTTGATCTCTCCGATCGTCGCCTGCGGGGCTCTCACCTTCATGTCAAAGCGCTCCGGCTGCCATTTGAGCGCCACGGTAGCATTGGCCGTCTCGATGCCAGCGCCGCTGTAGCTAAGTGTCCCGGCATGGCCGGCAAAGGTCAAGGTTCCATCATCCCGGACACTACCATCGAGAGCAAGGCCGCCAGCCTGCAATTGAGTGCCCAGTTTCAGACCCTCAATCTGCAGATGCCGGACATGGGTGCTGCGGTTGGTTCGGCTGAAGCTCGTGTCAATATCCTTGAGCACCAGGTCGCCACAATCGGCTCGAGCGATCGACGCGGAAGTCTCAAGAATATTGTCAGCGATGACATTCTCCGAACGGACGTCGGTCAGGCGCCACTTGTCCATCTCCACGGTTTCGCTGTAGGCGGAGACTTCCAAGCGATTCGAAGCCACGTCGGTCCGGAACCGGGTCGCCCCGAAAACGTTCGTGCCACTGCTCGCGCGGGTGAGCGTGCCAGTGATCCGCGTAGTCTCACCGAAGTCCACGTCGGCCTGACAGTTCTGTAGATACCAGCCAGCAACGTTGGCAGCATCCACCTCGATACTGCCCAAAGCCTGGCGGTCGAAGAAGTAGAGTTTGGCGACGCCCGAGGCCAGCGCCACATCGCCCACGGTGAACCGCCCGGCATCGACTTTGACTGTGGCGAGGTAGGCATCGGGATCCCTAAAACTGTGCCAGCCCTGTAAGGTGACCATGGGCGGTTCGACAAATTGCAATCCCCATATCGCCGGCGCCTGACGCCAAGGCCTGGAGATCGTACCGAGCAGCACCTCCACCGGCAGGTCGCTGACTGCTTTGTACACCAGGCGCTTCCGGTCAAGCGCCAGATCATAGATCATTGTGGCGTTGGCACCGTAACTGCCCTGTTCAACACGCAGGCCGTCGATGACGACACAATGATTGTAGGAATCAAGATAGAAATCTGCGGACGCGCGCGACATCGGCAGACCCTTATAGCGGAAGTCCCTGAAAGTCACCTCACCCTGGACCCACAACACGATGTTACCGTCGTCGTCATAATACCGATGCAGATCGTACTCGAACTGCCGCGTCGTCGCCGGGTTCCAGGTGTAATCCTTCCACGTTTTGAGAAACCCCTTGCGCGCGTCCGGATTGGGGTATAAGGCCGCCAGCTCGCGGGGATCACCGTCATACGCGATGTGGGCGATCAGCTCGTTGCGGTCGAGAAGAACCTGTCCGTGTACTTTGACGTTCGCATGCTCACCCAACCGCAGATCCAGTTGCCTGACGTTTGCGATACCGTCTGCCACCGAGGCGGAAAGCTCGACATCGGCAATGGCCGCATCGAAAAGTCGGGCCCGGGCGACCGACAACGTCAAATCGTAGACCCACGCTTCCGATTGACGTAGCGGCGATTTCTGCAGAATCACCTCGCCGCGCGGGCGGATATCGCCGAAATCGATGTCATCGAGGACATCACCCAGTTTCGGTTGCAGTGCCCGGGCGATGGCGTGCGGAAAAGCGTTGTAGGCCAGGCGCCCGGAAATTTCGTCACTACGCAAGTCGAGTTCAAGCGCGCCACTGACGACATCGCCGCGGGAATCCGCCGACGCAGTATTGCCGCTGTCGATGGTCATGCGGAACTTGCGGATCTCCAGGATATCGGCGGTGAGCTGCACGTCGGCCAACAGGCTGTCAACATTAAGATGCCGATAGGTGAAATCCGACACGTTCAGCGTTGCTTGCAAATCGCTGCGGCTGACATCGTCCACGTCGATGTCGAAGGTGATTGAAAGTTCGGCATTCGCGGTCGGCCGGCTGGCGTTGCAGAATTCCACGAACTCGACGACGGCACGCCTCTGCCCCGCCGTCATGCCCTCCAGCAGTGGCTCCAGCGAAACCAACGGACTTTCTTTCGGCGGTGTCTCCGGGGGAATCAGCCGGCCCTGCACCATGACCTGGACAGCGCCGATACCGCAGACCGCGGACCGCATGTGCACGGCGTCGGCACCAATAAGCAGTTCGACACCAAGCTGCGTGATCGCGAGCGTGCCGGTTGCTGTCGGGTCGACCAGCGCAAGGGCCAGCACGCTGTTACCGCCACGGATGTCAATCCGCGTTGGTTTTAACTCACGCCGCAGCAACGCTATGACGTCGAGCTCGACAATCATCATCTCGGCGGTCACCAGTGTGCGGTCGGCGACCCGCGCGTCGCGTACAATGATCCCGTCGAGCCGAATGCCGCGTACGATGCCGGCGCGCATCCGTTCGATTTCCACATGAAACCCCTTGGCGACGAGCCCCCGCTCGAAACGGTCAACGAACGCCCGGGGTAGCCCGCGCCATTCGCACCAGACATCGATCATGATGACGATGGCGAGGGATACCATGATGAACCAGAAGCAGAAACAGCCGAACTTACGCTTGCGGCTGCGGCCGATGGGCGGTTCGTCTCCGGCACCTTGAATGAGATTGTTACTCACGTATTTACAAAGGGTTAAGGGATCCTAAGCCATTGCTTCAGGAATCACGGTCGTCGTTACCCGGGCAATTCCAGTCAAGACCCGACAAATAAATGTAATCATTTCTATTCAAGAAAGTTACATTTAATCGAGGATAAAGTTCGCCGATCTTGCACCAGCGCATTTCAATCGGCGGATGAACGGTTAGATTATACCGGTTTAGCTTAATTCCAATTGTATGTCTGCCCGCCTGTTCGCCAATTCCGGCGCTCGGCTGTCGCAGCACCCCACACGGAGGACATCAAAGCGGAGAACAGGAAACCGATAAATCTTTTTTTTCTGGGGTCTGGGGCAATTGCCTTGCCCACCCTTGCGGCTTTGCACAACGCACCCGATATTGACGTGATCGGCTGTACCACACAGCCGGATCGCCCGGTCGGTCGTAAACGACAGTTGGCACCGACACCCGTCGGAGCGTGGTGTGCCGAGCATGGATTGGATATCTTGAAACCCGATTCTGTGAACAAGCCCGAGTTTTTGAATGGTTTGAGCGGGCTCTCGATCGATTTTATTTTGGTTTTCTCGTTCGGTCAGATTCTGAAAAGTGATCTGCTTAATCTGCCGAGGCGTGAATGTTTGAATATTCATGCCTCGCTGTTACCCAGGTATCGTGGCGCATCGCCCATTCAAGGGGCGATCCTCGGAAACGAGGAAAAGACCGGTATATCGTTCATGCGTGTCGTGGCGGCTCTTGATGCCGGCCCAGTGTTCGACCGTCGTGAACTGAAACTGACCGGAACGGAAACGGCCGCCAGTCTGGAGGAACAGTTAGCGCAACTTGCAGCCGGCTCCGTGTGCAACGTGATATACCGCATCGACGACGGCTTGCTCAGCGCTGTTCCCCAACCCGATGCCGAAGCCACGTACGCTGGTAAAATCAGCAAAGGCGACGGGCAGATCGACTGGCAACGACCGGCCGAGGAAATCGACAGGCTTATCCGTGCCTTCAATCCATGGCCCGGCGCTTGGTTCATTCTTGACGCCGGCCGCAAAGCACGACGTATCACAGTCACGCAGGGCAAAGTCACGCCCGGCAACACTGCCACCCCCGGAACTGTCGTTCAGGCAGACAAACATGTCTGGCGCGTACAATGTGGTCGCGACCAGTATCAAATTCTCAAGCTTATCCCAGCAGGGAAGCCGGAAATGCCCGGCCCCGAATTCTTGCGTGGGTGCCAGCTTCAACCCGGTCTGGACCGCTTATGAGCCGAGATATTCAGTGGGCAACTACCTTATCCCGCTTTCGGCGCAAAGACTGGAGAGCCATTGTGAAACATGAAACAGATCATAATCAACTGCGAACAGCTGCAGACACGTGTCGCTGTGTCTGCGGAGGGACGCCTCGACGAATATCAGGTCGAGCACAGGGGTGAAGAGCGGGTCGTCGGCTCCATCTACAAGGGCCGGATTCGCAACCTCGAAGCCTCGCTCCAAGCTGCATTCGTTGATATCGGCTTGGAGAAAAACGCTTTTCTTCACTACTGGGACATGATCCCGGCGACCACGGAAATGCTCGAGATGGAAGGCGCTGACGACAACAGCAGCGCCGACAACGACACGGACGACGAAAGCAACGAAGATGCTGCTGATGACGCCCACGGAGACGATCAGACCCCCGGCAACAGCCCGAATCGCAACAACCGGTCCCAGTCCGGCAATCGCAACCGCAGGCGCGACGACAGCGACCAAAGCGGTAACCGCCAGGATAACGATCAGAACCGTGAGCGCTCCGACAGCGGTCGCGGCAACCGCGACGGCCGACGGCCGCGATCCGAGGGTGACCGCCACTCCGGCGGCGAACGCTCACGAAACCGCTCACGCAATGATCGGCAACGCAGCGGCCGGGACGACAGACGCAACAGTGAGCAGCAAGACAATCGTGCGTCGCGCCCACGCACGGGTCGCGGCAGCAGCGAGCAGCCGGCCAAATCCGCCGGCCTGCTCGGACGCATCAAGGCCCTTTTTTCCGGCAGTCCGGACACCTCGACACCACTGGAAAAAAAGCAGGGCAGATCGCAGCAGCAGACCGCCGAAGAAGGCGGGCAGTCACGCAACCGGCGACGGCGGCGTGGCCGCCGCGGCGGCGGTGAGCGGCAGAGCGGCGGCGGTGAGCGGCAGAGCGGCGCAGCCGAGAGCCGCCAGACAGCACGTCCGGACCGGCGCCCCAGGCAACAACGGCGACGTTCTGGCGATCGCGAAGGCGATCGCGCTGCGCGTGACGCCGAAATTGCCGAAATTCCGAACAAGGTCAAGGTCGGTTCGGAGGTCATCGTTCAGGTCACCAAGAGCATGATCGGCACCAAAGGCCCGCGCGTCACCTCCAACCTCAGCCTTGCCGGCCGCTACGTCGTCATCCTGCCGAATTCTTCCCATCGCGGTGTCTCGCGGAAGATTGAGGATCGCAAGGAACGTTCGCGCCTGCGCTCTGTTCTGGTGGGCATGGACCTGCCGAAGAACGTCGGTATTATCTGCCGTACGGCCGCCGCCGGGCTCGACGAAGATGCCCTGCGTGTGGATATCCAGATCATCCTGGAGAAATGGCAGGCCGCAAATAAGCTACGTGAACGCAGCGCCCCTATCTGCATCTACCAGGAACCCGGCTTGCTCGAACGCGCCATTCGCGACCTGCTCAGCAGCGATGTCGATGAGATTGTTGTCGACGACCAGAACGCGTACGACCAGATCGTCTCGTTCCTCGACCGCCTGCAACACAAGGACCGGACGCCGGTCAAGCTGTACGATCGACCAACCCCGATCTTCGAGCACTACAAGCTGACGGCGCAAATCGGCGGCATCTTTCAGCGCAAAGTGCCACTGCCCAGCGGCGCCGAGCTCTGCATCGATGAAACAGAGGCGCTCATCGCCATCGATATCAACTCCGGCCGGAGCAACAAGGGCAAGGACCATCCGGAAACCATCCTCAACACCAATCTTGAGGCGGCCCGTGAAGTCGCCCGGCAACTGCGGCTGCGCAATATTGGCGGCCTGGTCGTCGTCGACTTTATCGACATGCGGTCACGCGAAGACCGCAACGCCGTTTACAAAGTCATGAATGATTGTGTCGAATTCGACCGCGCCCGCACCCGGCTGTTGCCGATCTCGCGGCTCGGTCTGCTCGAAATGACCCGGCAGCGCGAATATGCCAGCCTGCAGGACTCGACGTTCGAGGCCTGTCACTACTGCTCCGGCAAGGGCCTGGTGAAGTCTTCGCACACGATCAGTGCCGAGCTCCAGCGCCGCCTGCGTGAGCTGCTGCAGCGCGACAAGGGCACGCCGCACATTCGCGTCACCGTGAGCCCGATCGTCCTCGACCGCCTGCGGAATCACGATTCGCGCATTCTGCATGAGATGGAGAAGCAATTCGGCGGTAACCTCACGTTCCGCGCCGATCCCAGCATGCATCAGGAAGAATTCCAACTGACCAATGTCGATACCGGCAAACGCGTCTGAACAACAAACACCCAAGCAACTCAAGAGCAACATGAAATACGACATCAATGGTGCCCTGCTTGAATCTGCTATCGATGGACTCCCCGAACCCATCCGAGGGAAAGTCCGCGACATTTACGTGTTCGATGATTGCCTGATGCTGGTGGCGTCCGATCGCCTCAGCGCATTTGATGTCGTCATGCCCAACGGCATTCCCGATAAGGGCAAAGTGCTGACTTTTTTGTCGAAATTCTGGTTCGAAAAATTCGACTGGATTGCCAACCATCTGATCAGCATGGACATCGCCGATTACCCGGAGGTGACACATCCGTACGCTCAGGACCTCGAGGGCCGCTCGATGCTGGTCCGGAAACTCGAACCATTGCCTGTCGAAGCCGTCGCCCGCGGCTACCTGATCGGCAGCGGCTGGAAAGACTACCAGCGCACCGGCAGCGTCTGCGGCATCAGCCTCCGCGACGGTCACAGCCTGGCCGGCAAGCTCGACGATCCGCTGTACACACCGGCCTACAAAGCCCCGAAAGGTGAGCATGATGAGAACATCACCTACGCCCGCACCATCGAACTGATCGGCGCCGAAGCCGCCGCCACCGTGCGCGAGTTGACCCTCAAGCTTTACAGTGAGGCCGCCGCTTTTGCTCACACCAAAGGCATCATCATCGCCGATACCAAGTTTGAATTCGGCCGCGCCGGAGATGAAATTGTCCTGATCGACGAAGCGCTGACACCGGATTCCAGCCGCTTCTGGCCGATCGAAGCGTACGAGGTGGGCACGAGCCCGCCGAGCTTCGACAAACAGTTCGTACGTGACTGGCTCGAGACTCAGGACTGGGGGAAAACCCCGCCGGCACCGAACCTGCCGGACGAAGTCGTCGAAAAAACCCGTGAAAAATATCTCGCGGCCTACGAAGCCCTGACCGGCTCACCGCTGCCGGTAAGCCCCGTGTTTTTCGAAACACGGTAACTTGCCGCCGTGCAGATGCGTAAAATCGAACATTTACCAAAGGACCGGAGTCTCAGAGCCATGCAAACACCTGCAACCCGCCTTCCTGCCGCTCTGTCGCTGCTGCTCGGTTGCCTCGTTGCTGTCACCACCTTTGGCGGGTCGGACGACTGGAAGCCCGAAGCCTCCTGGGGTCCCTACCGCGAACGCGGTACCGGCAAGCTTATCAAGAAAGCCGAACTCGCCGAGAAGAAAGGGAAATACAAAAAGGCGCTCGGCCTCTATCGCAAGATCCAGAAAAAATCGGTCAACCTCAAAAACAAGGGCAAAGCCCTCGTCAAACAAGGTAACTGCCTGGGGCAGATGGAGGAACCGTGGAAAGCTTTCGGAAAATATCGCGAGGCTGTTGACGAATATCGCAGCCACATCGCCTTCAGCGAGGTGCTCGAAGCCGAGTTCGAGCTTTCAAAACAGTTCGGCCACAAGAAGCAGCGCGACCGCTTCCTCTTCGTAACCTTTTCCACCGAAGACAAAGCTGTCGATATCCTCGATCACATCGTGACCGTCGGGCCATACTCCAAAGTAGCACCGAAAGCGATGCACCGTGTGGGTATAATCCGTATCGCCCAAGAGGATTACGAGTCCGCCATCATGCGGTTTCGCCGCCTGCTGAAACAGTATCCACGCCACGCTCTCGCCGCCGACGGCCGTCTTGACCTGGCCCGCGCACTGCTGCTCGAAGCTGAAGCCGGAGACGGCGACGGCACGCTGGTCCGCGAGGCTCGCGCCAGCCTCGACCGGTTCATTGAGAGTTACCCCGAGCACGCCCGCTTCGATGAGGCAAAAGCACTTGTGCTGAACGCCGAAAGCATGGAAGCGACACGCCTGCTGGATCTGGCACAATTCTACCTGCGCGAGGCCCACTACCGCCCCGCCGCCGCCAAGCAGTATCTCAGCGAGATCGTCATGCACTACCCCGGATCCGGCACCGCCGGCCTGGCGCAGATCATGCTCAATTCATTGGAACGTCACCAGACCAATCTGGAAAAAAACTGATGCGATCGAATACGGTCATTCTGATCGCACTCGCCCTGCTCTGCGGCTGTGCGCATTACCAGATCGGCGCCGCCGGCGATCCGGCGCTCAACACCATCCGCATCGGCCGCATCCACAATGCCACCGATGAACCCGGACTCAATGCCTGGCTGCGTGGTGAATTCGCCGCCGGCTTCATGCGCGACGGCTCCATGAGCGTCGTCAACGACAGCACTGCCGACTGCATTCTCAACGCCACGGTGACAGACTACCAACTGCACCAGATCGGCCAGACGGAGACCGCATCGAATGACCGTGATCAGCGCCTGGCACGGACCGTTATCTGGGCCGTCGATGTGCAGATCGAGTACACCATCAATCGGGCTGACGGCTCGACCTATATCGAAACCACAACGGCTAAAGGCCGCGCCGAGTTTTCCGAAATCATCGACCTCGACGTCGTCCGGAAAGACGGCCTGCGCCAGGCAGTCTACGACGCCGCCGGTCAGATCGTCGCCAACGCCACCGCCCCCTGGTAAACCGCCGCAGATGTTGCGAGCCACGGCGCCGCTGGTTAACGGAGGCGGCATCACTGGTGTTCAGCTCCTCCGGTGTTATCCTTCTATATGGACACGCAACGCATAGATACAATTGTCGAAACGCACAACCTCCCGACCTACCGCCGGCAACAGTTGCTGCACGCTTTTTTCACGGAGAACTGCGCCACCTTCGACGACGTCACCACGCTGTCGAAATCACTGCGTGCCTCGATCAACCTGCCGGCCATGACCGTCCGCAAGCGCCGCGTGCTGGTCTCCAACGAGGGCAATGCCTTCAAGGCACTGGTCGAACTCAACGACGGCAAACTGATCGAGACCGTGCTGCTCAAGCCCAAGCCCGGCCTGTGGTCCTGCTGCATCAGCAGCCAGGTCGGGTGCCTGATGAAGTGCTCCTTCTGTGCCACCGGTCTGCTCGGATTCACCCGCCACCTCACCAGTGAGGAAATCACCGACCAGGTTCTGTTCTGGCGCCAGTACATTCAGGCCGAAGGACTCGACGCAAATCTGCGTAATGTCGTTTACATGGGTATGGGCGAGCCGTTCCATAACAAGGACGCAGTCTTTGCCAGCCTGCGAGAGCTGACCAATCACGAGACCTTCAATATCGGCGCGCGCAACATCTCCGTATCCACTTCCGGCCTGGTGCCCGCCATCGAAGAGTTCACCGACCAGTTTCCGCAGATCAACCTCGCCGTCTCTCTGCATGCCGCCACCGACGAACTGCGCCAGCACCTGATGCCGGTCAACAAACCGTATCCGCTCGAGAAACTGCGGGCGGCCATGGATTACTATGTCGACAATACGAACCGCAAAGTCTTCATCGAATACATCATGCTCGACGGTGAGAACGACCAACCCGCCCACGCCGAGAAACTCGTGCAATACATCCGTGGCATGGCCAGGCCGCACCTCGCTCACGTCAATCTAATCGTCTACAACCCGACCGACGCAGATCATCGGGAATCGCCCCGGGCCATCGCCCGCGCCTTCATGGGCATCCTCAAAGACAACGGCCTCAGCGCTACCATCCGCAAGAATCTCGGCCGTGATATCAACGGTGCCTGCGGCCAGTTGGCACTGAAGGGATAGGCCTGAAAACAAGCTGCCAGGTCACTGGACCTCGCCACGATCAACCACTGCCATCATGCCCCCCCCGAAACACATCCTCATCGAAGGCGCCCGCCAGAACAACCTGAAAAACCTCACCCTGCGCCTGTCGCTGAACGAACTGACCGTCGTCACCGGCGTCAGCGGTTCCGGCAAATCGTCGCTCGCTTTTGATACGATTTACTCGGAAGGACAGCGCCGTTATGTCGAGACCTTCTCGCCGTACGCCCGGCAGTTTCTCGAGCGCATGGACAAGCCGCAGGTCGATCGTGTCGAGGGTATTCCGCCGGCGATCGCCATCAACCAGACCAATCCTGTGCGCACGTCGCGATCGACTGTCGGCACGATGACGGAGCTCAACGATCACCTCAAACTCCTGTTCGCCCGCGCCGCCAAACTCTATTGCAGTTCCTGCGGCGCCCGGGTCCGGCGCGATACACCCGAAGCAATAGCCGGCGCCATCGTCGAAATTGCCGACGGCGACAAAGACATAGTCTATAGCATCATCACCTTTCCGGTCACAGTGCCCGATAATTTCACCGAGGCAGAGATCCTCGAGATCCTCGAGCGCCAAGGCTATACACGGGTCTGGAAGAAACAGGGCAGCCGCCTCGATGTTGTGCAGGATCGGATCAAGCTGGGCACGAAAAGTCGCAGCCGTGTCGTCGAAGCTGTCGAGACAGCACTCGCACACGGTCAGGGGCAAATGACCGCCTGGCTGCTGTCGGAGACGCGCAAGACAATCGAGACCAGACGCTTCTCCGCCGACCTGCACTGCGCCGAATGTGACATCCATTACCGGGATCCCACGCCAAATTGGTTCTCCTTCAATTCCCCGGCCGGCGCCTGCGAGACATGCCGCGGCTTCGGCCGCGTCATTGGTGTCGACTTCAACCTGGTCATATCCGATGAATCCCGGACGCTGGCACAGGGCGCCGTCAAGGTATTTCAGTCCAAAAGCTACATGCAATGCCAGGACGACCTGTTGCGGTTTGCCGAGATGTACGACATCTCCGTTGACACGCCCTGGTGTGAACTTTCCGATGCCGATCGTCAGTGGGTGCTCGAGGGTGAAGGCAGCGCCAGCGACGGCGTGTGGTACGGCGTTCGCGGCTTCTTCGACTGGCTCGAAAGCAAGGCCTACAAGATGCACATCCGCGTGCTGCTGTCGCGCTACCGCGCCTACCGCAAATGCACCGGCTGCAAGGGCGCCCGGATCAAGCCCGAGCCCCTGCTCTGGCGCCTCGGCGACGATGTGATCCGTGGTGAGTTGCCGGGCCTCAATGTCCATGAACTGATGGTGTTGCCAATCGAACGCTGCAACCGTTACTTCGAAGATTTCGATCTGGGCAAGGCCCACGACGAAGCGACCACGATGCTACTGGACGAAATCCGCGTGCGCCTGCGCTACCTGGTCGATGTCGGTCTCGGCTACCTCACGCTTGACCGCCAGTCGCGCACGCTGAGCGGCGGAGAAGTCCAGCGCATCAACCTGACCACCGCACTGGGCACCTCCTTGGTCAACGCATTGTTTGTGCTCGACGAGCCCAGCATCGGCTTGCACCCGCGCGATGTCAAACGTCTGATTCGCGTACTCCACCGGTTGCGTGATGCCGGCAACACACTACTGGTCGTCGAGCACGATGCCGACGTCATACGCGCCGCCGATCATGTCCTCGACATGGGCCCCGGGCCTGGTGAGCACGGGGGAGACATTGTCTTTTTCGGCACCCGCAGCGATCTGCTTGTCAGCAATGATTCGCTGACCGCCAGCTACCTGCGCCATGAACGCAAAGTTTCGGATCCAGCTAAGAACGAGATACAACCGGTCGACAAGAAAACACCCTGCATAAAGGTTCTCGGTGCTGCCGAACACAACCTCAAGAACATTGACGTCTCGCTGCCGCTCAATCGACTGGTCTGCATTACCGGTGTGAGCGGTTCCGGCAAATCGACACTGCTGCAAGACGTCTGCTACAACGCACTGCGCAAGATCAAGGGAAAACCCGTCGACACGCCGGGCGCCCATCAGGAAATCATCGGGCATGAACTGGTCGACGACGTCGTTCTCGTCGACCAGTCGCCGATCGGCAAAACCGCACGATCAAATCCGGCCAGTTACGTCGGTGCCCTCGGCGCCATTCGCAAACTCTTCGCGCTCACACCGCTGGCCCGTGAACGCAAGTACACGCCGGGTGCCTTCAGTTTCAATTCCGGCACCGGTCGTTGTCCGACGTGCAGCGGCAACGGCTTCGAACATATCGAAATGCAGTTCCTGAGCGACGTTTACTTGCGTTGCGTGGATTGTGACGGTAAACGCTATCGCGACGAGATCCTCGAGGTCATGCTGACCGGCACAAACGGACAGATCGCGGGCAAGTCGATCAGCGACGTTCTCGGCATGACCGTTTCCGAGGCATGCGACTATTTCGCCGGCCATCGCGACGTCCTGCGAGGGCTGTCACCACTTAACGCCGTCGGCCTCGGTTATGTCAAACTCGGCCAGCCCGTGCCGACGCTCAGCGGCGGTGAGGCGCAGCGGCTCAAACTGGCGGGTCACCTGGCACAGACGACGGGGCGTAAAAAGCGAACGAGAGGCAACCTGCTGCTGTTCGACGAGCCGACGACCGGCCTCCATTTCGACGATGTCGCGACGTTGCTCACGGCTCTGCGCACGCTTCTGGATAACGGCCATTCCGTCGTGCTCATCGAACATCATCTCGATGTCATTCAGGCAGCGGACTGGGTCGTCGATCTGGGACCCGAAGGTGGTGGCGCCGGTGGTGAACTCATCTGCGCCGGTCCACCGAAAGCAGTTGCTGCCTGTGACCGCAGCCACACGGGTAAAGCCCTTCTTCAGGCGTACTGCGATAGTAAACCGACCAGCCATTTGCCGCTGGGCGAAGCGCCGGCGCCGTATGTCGTCAAGAAAAATGACCACATCTGCATCAACAACGCCCGCGAACACAACCTCAAGAACATCGACATAAAGATCCCCCGCGAGACCTTCACAGTGATCACCGGTATCAGTGGCAGCGGTAAGAGCACGATCGCCTTTGACATTCTTTTCGGTGAAGGTCAACGGCGTTATCTCGAATCGATCAACGCCTATGCCCGGCAGTTCGTGCAGCCGGCGTCGCGGCCGGACGTCGATTCGATTTCCGGCATCCCGCCGACCGTGGCCATCGAGCAACGGACCAGCCGCGGCGGCATCAAGAGTACCGTCGCAACCGTTACCGAGATCTACCACTTTCTCCGGCTGCTCTTCGTCAAGCTCGGCGTGCAGCACTGCCCGGATTGTGATGTTGCTATCGAGCCGCAGTCACCCGACGTCGCGCGGGCGCGGATCATGAAAGGGTTTGCCGGCCGCAGGATCCTGGTACTGGCACCGCTGGTCGTGGCGCGCAAGGGGTACTACACCGATCTCGCCGAATGGGCCGGCGGCAAAGGCTATGAACACCTCCGGGTCGACGGCGAGATGGTGCCGACCGCGGAGTGGCCGCGGCTCGACCGGTACAAGGAACACGACATTGAGCTGCCGGTCGGCGAATGCCAGGTCGAAGCGCGCAGGGAGAAGGACCTGCAGGAGTTGCTGACGACCGCTCTGGCAGTCGGCAAAGGAATTGTCTACGTCGTCGCAGCGCCGAATACTCGCAACAAACGACGCCCGGCACCGAAGATATTCTCGACCGTCCACGCCTGTCCCCAGTGTGGCCGCAGTTTCGACCATCTCGATCCCCGGCTGTTTTCCTACAATTCACGCCATGGCTGGTGCAGCTCATGCTTCGGCACCGGCATGGCGTTGCCCGGTTTCGACGAGGACCTCACCGGTGAAGAACGCAAATGGCGTAGCCATCGTGCCGGCGAAAACGCCGCTGTTTGCGGGGCGTGCGACGGCCGACGACTGCGGCCGGAAGCCTTGGCCGTGCGCTTCGACGGTCAATCCATTGACTGGTTCACGGGCATGTCCGTCGGCGAGGCGGCGGACGGCTTCAATGACCTGACCCTCAAGAACCGTGACGCCGTAGTCGCCCGTGACATCCTGGCCGAGCTGCGCTCGCGCCTCGCCTTTCTCGTGCACGTCGGCCTGCCATACCTTTCCCTTGACCGTGCCGCTCCGACGCTGAGCGGCGGAGAGGCACAACGTATCCGCCTGGCGGCGCAGCTTGGGTCGAATCTGCGCGGCGTCTGCTATATCCTTGACGAACCGACCATCGGCCTCCACGCCCGCGACAACATGATGCTGCTCGATACACTGCACGAGCTGAAGCAGAAGGGCAACACAGTCGTTGTCGTCGAGCACGATGAGGACACCATCCGGCGCGCCGACCACATCATCGATATCGGTCCCGGCGCTGGGGTCAACGGTGGCGAGATCGTCGCTGTCGGCACCGTCGGACAACTCAAACGCAACAAGAAATCCGTCACAGGTCATTTCCTGCGAAAGCCGCTTCAGCATCCTCTGGTTGTCAACGATCGCCGACATGCCTCGATCGCCAGGGGCGACTGTCTGCAGGTCAGGCGCGCCTCGCTGCACAACTTGAAAAACATCAACATCCGCATCCCGCTGGGACGGTTGATCTGCGTCACCGGTGTCAGCGGCAGCGGCAAGAGTACGCTGGTGCGGCACGTGTTGCAGAGTAATCTGCACGGCATCGTGCAGCAACGCGGTAAAGGTCGGAGAAAGAAGGCGAAAAACAACGATCTGATCGGCTGCGCCGGCATCGAGGGCGCCGATGGCATCGGCCGTGTGCTCGAAGTCGACCAGACACCGATCGGCAAGACGCCACGCTCGTGCCCTGCGACCTATGTCGGTATCTGGGACCGCATCCGCCGCCTGTTCGCGGAAACGCCGGACGCCCGCATGCGTGGCTACACCAACAGCCGCTTCTCCTTCAACGTCGCCGAAGGACGCTGTCCCGACTGTGCAGGACAGGGCATGCAGCGGATCGAGATGAGCTTCCTACCGAATGTTACGGTGTCCTGTGACACCTGCGGCGGCAATCGCTTCACGACCGAGACGTTGAGCATCCGGTTCAAGGACAGGACTGTTGCGGAAGTTCTGAACATGAGCATCGACGAAGCCGTCGAGTTTTTCTCTGCACACCGCAATGTGCATCATGCGCTGCAATTGTTGCAGGATGTTGGTCTGGGGTATCTGAAACTGGGCCAACAGAGTCCGACGCTCAGCGGTGGCGAGGCGCAACGCATCAAACTGGTCACGGAGCTGGCGAAAGCGGGCGGGCGGACTGCGGGACACACGCTGTATGTCCTGGACGAGCCAACGATCGGCCTGCACATGGCCGACGTTGAGAAGTTGATACACGTCCTGCATCGTCTGGTGGATGCAGGCAACACGGTTGTCCTGGTCGAGCATAACCTCGACATTATCGCCGAGGCCGATTGGCTGATCGACCTGGGGCCTGAAGGTGGCAACGGCGGCGGCGAGATCGTCGCCCAGGGATCGCCGGAGAAGGTGGCCGAAAAGACCGGCCGCTCGCACACCGCCGAGTTCCTGGCACCGTTTCTGGCATCGAGAGGCAGGCCTGGAGCTCCATCCTTTCAACGGAAGACGGGCAATAATTGAAATAACTAGCGGGTCGCTTCATTCGAAATATGCGCGTATAAGGGCAGTAGGTGTATAATGGCCAACGACGGTCGCAAGACCACCGAGCAAAGTCCCGTGCTACTCGAAATCCGACTGTCGCGGCAATAGGTTAACGTGCGATGGCACACGTTGACAAATCATGGGACCACCAGCAGCTGCGGGCTGTATCGTTAGACCCCGGGGAAGCCCATGTGTGGTATGTCGACACCGACACGGCCGGATGGCCGCTCGAGAACCTCGCGACACTGCTGTCGCAGGACGAGACCACACGGGTCGACCGCTTCAAATTCGATCATCTGAAGCGGCGATACACGATTTCGCATGGTGTTCTCCGGCAACTTCTAAGTCGATACACGGATACAGCGCCGAATCAGTTGCAGTTTGTGCACAATCAAAATGACAAGCCGTCGCTGGCCTGTGGTTCGGTACAATTCAACATCTCCCATTCCCGCCACGAGACATTGCTGGCATTCACTGCAACGCAGACGATCGGCGTCGACCTGGAGATTGTCAGGGACAGCGTGTCCTGTCTCGATATTGCCCGACGTTTTTTCTCCGCCGTCGAGGTTGGCGTGTTGGCCGCGACACCGGAAGCCGAACAGCGATCGACTTTTTTTCGCTGCTGGACGCGCAAGGAAGCCTACGTCAAGGCCAGGGGTGACGGTATTGCTGCGGCAGCGAGCACATTTACTGTTTCCCTCGAACCGGATCGACCGTCATTGATTGACGGCATAAATGACGACCTCGATTGGACGCTTACCAATCTGCCGGAGATCGAATCGTTCAAGTCGGCGCTGTGTGTCCGCGGCAGCGTCGATCGTGTTCGCTGCTTTGCGCTATTGCCGTGACGACCTGGAGAAGATGCGAATGAAGCTCAGTGTCATCGTCCCGACGCACAATCGCCCGGAGTCCCTGGGCCGGACGCTGGCGGCGTTGTCAGCACAGACAATCGACCGTGACGCTTTCGAAGTCATCGTGGTGGATGACGGATCGACGACGGAAAATCGGACAGCCGGCGAGGCAATCACCGCAGAGCACGGGTTTACCTGTATTGCCCAACAACAAGCCGGTCTTGCTGCGGCACGGAACGCAGGCGCCGAGCGCGCGACTGGCCGTGTCCTTTATTTCCTCGACGACGATGTCGTACCGCAACAGGACGCACTCGACGAACTGCTGCAGTGGCATGAGCGCACCGACAAGCCGGTCGCGGTGCTCGGTTCCCTGCCCTTTCCGGAGGAGATTCGCAGGAACCCGTTCATCTGGTACCTGGACCACTGCTGCCACTACGAACCATTCCGCCATCCGGAGAAGTATCCCGGTGGCAAGCCGCTGCCGCCAATGAACGGAAATTCCTCGATCGATCGTGAGACTTTTTTCGAGCTTGGCAAGTACGACGAGCAGTTCCGCCAGTACGGTGCGGAGGACAACGAGCTGGGCATCCGGGTGATGGAGGCGGGCATCGAGGCGCTGTACAACGAAAGGGTCGTCGGTCATCACTATCATCTTAAAGGCTTCGAGGACTACTGCGGGGACCAGGAGAAGGCGGGCGAGTCGATCATCCGGCTGTATCGCAAGTATCCGGTGATTAAAGACCACAAGAATATCGACATGATGATCGCACCGTTCAGCGAGCTGCCGCTGCGCAAGAAGATACGCCGACTGATCATGCAGGCAACGCTGGCGCTGCCGGCGGTGCTGTGGGCACCGCGCTGTTTCATCCAACTGTTCGGGCACTGCTACGGCATGCGGCTGCTGCTGGCGCCGGCTTATCTCTGGGTTTCACACTATCACTATGCCGTAGGCATGCAGCGCGGGCTGGAACAGACATGAGACAGCCGCCCATCCTGATGTATCACTGGTTCCGGCGTAGCAGCGAACTGTCACAGAGCCGTTCGCCGCAGTTTGAAATCACACCCGAGCTTTTCGAGCGGCAAATGACGTGCCTGCGCCGGCGCGGCTACGAATCTGTTTCCCTGTCGGAGATGTTTGGCGGCAGGGCACTGCCGCAGAAACCAATCGTCATCACGTTCGACGACGGCACGCTGGATTTCTGGGAGTTCGGTCGACCGATCCTGCAGGCCTGCGGGTTCACTGCGACACTGTTCGTGGTAACACAATATGTGGGGACCGAAAGCAGTTGGGAGGCGGATGTCGGCGAACCGTCCCGGCCGCTGATGGACTGGGACCAGCTCCGCGCGCTGGCGGCGGCGGGCTATGAGATCGGCTCGCACACGCATACCCATCGAGAGTTGCCCCGACTTACCGACGATGAGGTTGCCGGTGAACTACGTGAGTCACAAGCAATCCTCGAAGCAGAACTGGGCGCGCCGCCGGCATGGCTGGCTTACCCGCGCGGCCGCTATAGTTCATCCCACAAAGCAGCAGCAGCAACGGCCGGTTACCATGGTGCCTGCGCCATAGCGCTGAAGTACCGCGACCTGGGTTACGGTGATCGATTCGAACTCAAACGGATGACCATCAAGGGCACGGAATCGATGACCCGATTTCGCCTCCGCCTGCTGGCGGCACACTTTGTGCGCTATAGCGATTCGGTCGACCATGGTTTACAATCAACCGACTGACGTTTACCTTTGCTACGCTTATAGTTACGTTTAGCGCCACGGGGTGTGGCTGACATGGCCGAAAGCGAACAGACAGGCGACAACATGCAGGCGGACGCGCGCCGGGTGATCTCGTTTGTGCTGCCGGTGTACAACGAAGAAGGAAACTTGCCGGCATTGTATGAGAAAATCACCGCAGCCGTAACCGGGTTGTCAGACGATTACGAACTGCTGTTTGTCGACGACGGCAGCACAGACGGGTCGCTGCAGACACTCGAGACGCTGCAGGCAAACGACAAGCGCATTTCAATTATCCAACTGCGCCGCAACTTCGGCAAGGCTGCCGCATACAACGCCGGATTCGAGCACACGAGCGGCGATATCGTGATCACGATGGACACCGACCTGCAGGACGATCCGGATGAAATCCCCCTGTTCATCGAGCAGATCGACCGCGGTTTCGACATGGTCTGCGGCTGGAAACACAAGGGCAAGGGCTCGATGGACAAGACCCTGCCGTCGAAATTATTCAATCGTGTGGTCCGCGCGGTCACAGGTATTTCGCTGCACGATTTCAACTGCCCGTTCAAGGCCTATCGCCGCGAGGTGCTGGATGAAATCGACGTGTACGGCGAGCTGCATCGCTACATACCGGTGCTGGCAGTATCACGCGGCTTCACAGTCACCGAGGTGAAAATAAAGAATATGCCGCGCACCTCCGGCGAGTCGAAGTACGGCTTTGAACGGTATATGCGCGGCATGCTCGATCTGCTGACGGTGCTGTTCATCACGCGGTTCGCGAAACGCCCGCTGCATTTTCTGGGCCTCGCCGGTCTGATTTTCTGCTCGACAGGCTTTGCCATCCTGTCGTTCCTGCTCGGTGCGCACGTGCTCTACAATTTCGATGTTCTCGCCGACCCCACCTGGAACATTCACAACCGCCCGATGCTGACTCTGGGACTGTTGTTGCTGATTATGGGTGCACAGTTTTTCTCGATCGGCCTGCTCGCCGAGCTGCTGATCACCATGAACGCGTCCAGCGGCAACGGATATTCCGTCAAAAAGATCCGGAAACGCTCCTGATGTCGACACCCGCGCGCCCCCTGCGAATTGCTGTCATCGGGCTCACCCATCCATTCCGCGGCGGCATTGCACATTACACCACCGTGCTATGCCGAGCCCTGGGGGCCAAGCACACGACCCAGCTGTTTGCCCTCAAGCGCCAGTATCCCGGGCTGCTGTTTCCGGGGTCGACGCAACTGGACAACTCCAATCGCCCGATCGAAATCGATCACCAGCCTTGCCTCGATTCCCTCAATCCGCTTTCGTGGTTTGGAACGTATCGCCGCATCCGGGACTTCCAGCCGGACCTGCTGTTGATCTCCTGGTGGCATCCGTTTTTGGCGCCGGCTTTTGGCAGTGTGGCCCGACTGTGCCGGCGATTCGCCCGCATCCCCGTTTGTTTTCTGTGTCATAACGCACTGCCGCACGAGCGATCGTGGATCGATAACGTGCTGCTGCGTTACGCGTACAGCACTGCTGCCGCATTCATCGCCCATTCCCAGGAAGACGCCGACAATCTGCAACTCTTCCGACCGGACGCCGATGTTCGGCAGAATCCCCATCCGGCATATGACGAATTCGGCGCCGATACCGCTCCGACGCAGGCTGCGGCACGCGAAGAACTGGGCCTGACAGGCAAGCGCGTCCTGCTGTTCTTCGGTTTTATCAGAGCGTACAAGGGGTTGCAATACCTGCTCGAAGCCATTGAGAAACTGCCGGCGACGGATGCCTATCACTTACTGGTCGTCGGCGAATTCTACGAGCCGGTGTCCGACTATCCGGCTCTCGCCGGGTTGGTGTCGAAGAATCGCCTGACACTGGTCGACCGCTATGTCGCCAACGAGGAGGTGCCGAAGTTTTTCGCGGCAGCCGACCTGCTGGTGGTACCCTACGTGACGGCAACCCAGAGCGGGGTGATCCAGATCGCGTACAGCTTCGATGTTCCGGTCATCGCCACGCGTGTCGGCGGCCTGCCGGAAGTTGTCGACGACGGCGCCACGGGGTTTTTGGTATCGCCGCGAAGCAGCGATGCACTGGTGACGGCGATTCAGAAGTATTACGCGGCGGACCCGGCGACGTTCCGCCGCGGTATCGAGACAGCCCGCCACCTGTACTCGTGGGATCGTATGGTATCAACCATTGAGGCAGTCGCCGAAGCGGTTCAGAACCCGCCCCCTTAGCCCGCCCAAATGGGCTATTCCGCTGCTGTCAATGCCCGGCTATGCGAGTGAACGCAACGTCGCGCCCAGCATCGGGAACGACCGAAATTTTCTACCAAAGCCGTTTACCAAGAACGAACTGGTGGAAAAGATATACGGTGTCCTCCATGAACAGACGCCGGTCCTGCCTTGAAGGTTAGTGGATTTTGCCGTATAATATTATGTTTCGTGTTGTCACTTCACTCTTCGACCCCCTGAGAAATGTGCCTAAGTTTCCGGCAGTCTGGAACTGTCACAGTTCCCCGGTTCACAAGTGATCACTGGACCCGTGTATGTGTCGATATCACCTCCCGGTATGCGCTTTCGTATTGCTGATAGCCAACCGCCTGCCCGGAGCATCGCCGCTGGTGCAGAGCATGACGATCAACGTGCCGGCGGTAGAACGCACGGTGATGGTTACCTATGATCTCGAGGCAGACAATGCCGCCGAAATCATTGTGGAATACACTCGCGACAGCATCTGGAATACGGTGTCAGCGGACCGCCTGACTGGGGATTTCGGACTTGGCATCGCTCCCGGCACCGGCCATTCGATCACCTGGGACTACTCGGACACATTCGACGGTGAAGCACCAACGCAGATCTTCTTGCGCTTGACCGCCGACGATGGGAATCTCGTAGTCACCCTCCCCGGTGCCGTCGAGATTGTCTTCCGAAAAATTGAGGCGGGTACATTCACACAAGGCTCGCCAGAGTTGGAGCCGGGGCATGAGGCCGACGAATCGCCGCAGCGTGCAGTAACTGTAAGCGAGGATTTTTATATGAGCATCTTCGAGATAACACAGGAACAATGGCTCGCTCTTACGGCACCGGCTTTCGATCCACTGACCTGCGGGCAATTCAGCTCCTTCAATCCGAGCTTCCATTGGGGTGACTGCCAGCGGCCGGTCGAATCCGTCACCTGGGACGATCTCATGGGGCCAGACGGCTATATTTCCCGACTGAACGACGAGAATCAGGGCACCTACAGTCTACCGACCGAGGCGCAGTGGGAATACGCCTGCCGTGCCGGCACGACAAGCGGCTTCAGCAACGGCACCGACCCGTCCGTCACCGACAACAGCCCAGACGCCAATCTCGACCCGATCGGATGGTATAACAGCAATACGCTGCAACCGCAGCCGGTAGGCACCCGGGCAGCGAACGCCTGGGGACTCTACGACATGCACGGCAACGTTTCGGAATGGTGCAGCGATCTCTATGGCCCGTATGACGCCGGCGCCCAGGTCGACCCCACCGGACCGGAGACCGGGGACAACCGGATTGTTCGCGGCGGTGGGTGGAGCGACACCAGTGTCAACTGCCGTTCGGCCGAACGGGGCGACCTTGATCCGGCCGAGTTCGCCGGCAGTGTGGGATTTCGCGTCGCCGGCCAGGGGACGCCGGTGCTGGGCATTGCGGACTCCGCAGACTTCAGCGTGGATGGGAGATATTTTCTGGCCGTGCTCAGCGAGTACGACCGCAACGTCGAGCTCGGCGATCCGCAGTTTGAAACGCGCCACACCGCCGGTGCCGTTGCGACGTGGACTGTGACAAGCCCTGTTGCCGTTGCTTCGGGCGTACAATACCTGGCAACGCCCGCAACGGACGATGTCGTCATGAACGGCGACACGACAGTCGAGGTGACGTGGGTGACGCAGTATCGTGTGCAGGTGGATACCGTGCTGAGCGGCAGCACCAATGTCACGGACGCCTGGTTCGATGCCGGCGATGCGGTGGCGATCACGGCGACGGCAGTGGCGGAATACAGATTCGATCATTGGGTTTTCGATGGCGATGCTGCCAACCCGATCACCGACAATCCGTTGCTGTTCAATGCGGCCGCCCCGGAAAATATCACTGCCGTATTCGATTTCGATGAAACGATCGATGTCGATGGGGACGATCTGCCGGACGCCTGGGAACGGCTATACTTCGACCCCGATGATTTATCCGTGACAGCGGCGGGCGATGATCCGGACGGTGACGGGTTGAGTAATGCTGTCGAATTCGGCAATCGCACCGACCCGACGACCGGCACCCTCTGCCTGATGCCGGGTTGGAACCTGATCGCGACACCGCTGGAACCGGACATGGCAACGACAATCAACGACCAGCTTGGCAGCGCCGCCACCAGCCCGGTGTGGCAATGGAACGGCAGCACCTATATCAACGTCGAACCAGAGTCGACGTTTGATGTCATGTTGCCGACCTTCGGCTACTGGGTGTATGTGACCGGCACGCATTATGTCGAAATGCCGGGGATGCCGGTGGCCGATCACGACAAGCTGTTGGACGCCGGGTGGAACCTGGTCGGGGCGATCGCGGCCGGAACCATCGACCATGGGGATCTCGTGCTGGAGCTTTGGGGCTGGACCGATCGATACATCACTGTCGGCCGTGTCGTCGAACCATTCAAAGGGTACTGGCTGTACACCCCCACAGAGAGGAACATCGTATTACCATGAAGACGTACACCTATACAATCATGCGCAGCCTGCTGCTGGTGACGACCATCATGCTTGCAGGCGTTGAGGCGGAAGCCCAGCGCGATACAAGCATCCAGGCGACCGGGGGAGCTATTCGCCGCGTCAAAGGCGAATACCGCCTGAACATCGGCGACCGACTGGAAATTTCCGTGCTTGGTGAGAATGATCTTCAACGGACCGTCACCGTGCTGCCGGATGGCAAGATCGCTTACGTCTTGATCGGACAGGTCCAGGCAGAGGGCCTGACGCTCGACGAATTGAGGAACGAGGTCAGAGAGCACCTGACCGAATGGTACAACAGTCCGCTGGTGAGCATCATCCCGGTGCAACTGGTGATCCAGACGTCGACCGTGACCGTCCGTGGCGGCGGCATTCCCAGCGAAAACACCTACCAGATCGGTCGTGACGATACGATCATGAGCGTCGTTGCACGTGCCGGCGATCTCGTGTATGACGCGTCCAACCGGCCGACCGCCGACTTTTCCCGTGCCTCACTGACACGTGACGGCAAGATCCTGGAGGTCGATTTCCGGGCGCTGCTGGTCGACAACGACACGACACAGGACCGGGTGCTGCAGCACGGCGACACGATTTTTGTCCCGTCCTTGTCCCACAGCTACGTCACGATCGTCGGTGCCGTCGGCAAAAGCGGCCGGCAGCAGATCACCTCCGGCATGCGCATTCTCGGTGCCCTCGGCCAGACCGACTGGCTGACCTACGATGAAAAGGGACAGTTGCGCGCCAACCTGAAAAAAGCCTACATCAAACGCGACGGCAAGCGGCTGGAGGATGTTGATTTTGTCAAACTGATCCGGGACCATTCGGAGACCTACAACATCGAGCTTCAGGACGGCGATTTCATCCATCTGCCGGAAGCTGGGATCGCCGCCGGCTCTGCCTCGATCCTGGGTATCGTGAAAATTCCGGGCTCGAAATTCATCGACCAGGACGCCAAGATCATGGATCTCGTGGCAGCGGCGGGAGGGCTGATGTACGGTGCTGCCAACGAGCTTCTCGTTGACACCGAGAATGCATATCTGTCGCGGAACGGTGTGCCTGTCGAAGTTGACTTCGCGAGACTCCTGGGGCAAAATGACCTCACCGCCGACATCCCGATTCAGGATGGTGATCTGCTGGTGCTGCCGCCGGTTTCGGAGGGGTATGTCTCAGTCATGGGTGCGGTTGCCGGTCCCGGCCGCTTGCTGCTGCACGAGGGTGACACGCTGATGGAAATCCTGACCAAGGCGGGCGGCGCGGAGATGGGCGAGAACAACGAACCCATGATTGACTATGACAAGGCTTATCTCTTCCGGGACGGCGGTTATGTCGACGTCGATTTTGCCGCGCTCATCGGCGAGGGCAGCATGGACGCAAACATTCCCGCGAAGAGCGGGGATTTCCTGTTCCTGCCGCTGGGCCAGCCCAAGCACGTGACAGTGATCGGGGCGGTAAGCGATCCGGGGCAGAAGCTCATCAACCGCGGCGATCGAGTACTCGATATTCTGGCAAAGGCCGGCTGGGCCAAAGTTGCCGAAGATTCCGACCTCGGGTTCCTTGGGGATCTGAGCTCCACTGTGTTACTGCGTGACAACGCTATACTCGATGTCCGGTTCGACGGGCTGCCACAGGACAAGTCGCAAAACATGACGGTCATGGAAGGCGATGTCATCTACGTGCCGGAAGCAGCGCTCAAACAGGTGTTCGTCGTTGGCGAGGTGAAAGCCGAGCTGGCAATCCCCTTCAATCGGCCAATCACCCTGGTCGAGGCACTTACGCAGGCAGGCGGTGTGACACCAAAGGGACGACGGGCCGGCAAGGTCTATATTGTCAAGAACTCGATGAGCGACAAGCCGGAATACATCAAGCGGGACCTGCACAATTTGTACTATGGCAAGGCTACCGAAAACATGCAGTTGGAGCCCAATGACATCGTCTTCGTACCGGAAACCGCGCTGAGTGTTCTCAGTCGCTACTCGGGTTATCTGAGCTCGGTGATCGGCCTGATCCTGCAGGCCGACACCCTCAACAGCACCATCATCAATCCCGTGCCATAATGCAATGAACGGGTATATTCACGATTGACTTGTTGACTTTCGTCGCCGCCCGGCAACACGCTCGAATCACAGCCTAAACCCCCGTTCGGCCCACCGCACCGCGCCATCATGAGCCGATATTTCACTGTTCTGATCTTTGCCTTCGTTCTCTCGACGCTGTTCACGGCGATCTGCATCTGGGTCTTCCCGAGCCTGAAACTGCCGGGACTGGTTGATCAGCCGAATGGGCGAAAGATGCATACGAAACCAACGCCGCGGATGGCAGGCATTGCGATCTACGCCGCCTTTGTCATACCGATGCTGCAGATCTGGTGGTTCTCCAATGAGCAGAAAGGCATTGTCTACGGTGGTCTGCTGGCGTTGATCATCGGGGCACTGGACGACATGTTCCGCGTCCCCGCAATAGTCAAGCTCATCACAATTTTCGGGCTCACCGTGTTGATCAGCCATTTCGGCGTGATCACCAAGTTTCCCGCGCCCCACCCGGCGTTGTACTACTGGATGAACCTGGGCATCACGATGCTATGGATTACCGCCATCACCAGCGCCATCAACATGCTCGATCATATAGACGGCCTCGCTGGCGGCATCTCATGCCTCGCCGCGCTGATGTATCTGCTGGTCTCGCTGCAGATCGGTATATACACCACCGAGAACACGTTTTTCTGGGGCCTGATGTCCGCCAGCCTGATCGGCAGCCTACTCGGTTTTCTGGTGTTCAACTGGCATCCCGCCAAAATTTTCATGGGTGACAGCGGCGCCTTTTTTCTCGGGTTCACGCTGGCTGCTGTCGGTGTGCAGGGCGAATGGTCGGAAAGCCCGCTGAAGGCGGGAATCGTCCCCGTAGCGATTCTCAGCGTCGCTATCTTCGACATGGTCTACGTCTTGGTGACCAGATGGCTCAATGGCACCACACGGACGATCCGGAAGGCGATCGTGCACTGCGACAAGGACCACATCGGCCACCGCCTCTGCGATCTCGGATTCTCGGTGCCCGGCAGCGTCGGCTTAATCTATTTGCTTGCCGCCTGCGTCGCCTTCACGGCTTTGGCACTGCGCCATACCGAACCAATCGAGTCCGTCCTGATTTTCCTACAGATAATTATGTTCTACATTGTCATCGCGATCTTCATGAAAAAGGCAGCCGCAAACCGGAAAGCAACGCCGGTCGATATTGCTGAATAACCATTACGACACTCGCCGACGATGAATCTGCCTACGGCAACATAATGAAAAATGCCGGGCAACCAGGTGAAATCTGCATCCTCCATCTGATCACCCGTCTGATTCGCGGCGGTGCCCAACTCAACACGCTGTACACGGCAGCACACACCGCCATCGACGGTTGCGAAGTGCGCAGCGTTGTCGCAACAGGTCTCGATATCGATGCCGCCGGCGATCTTTTCGATGATGCCCGGGCACTGGGCATCGAACCGGTCATCGTCTCTCATCTGGTACGCCGGGGCTCTGTGTGGCACGATTCGCTGGCGCTGCTGCAGCTTTGCCAACTGATCCGCCGGCTGCGACCAACGATCGTCCACACGCACACTTCGAAGGCCGGCTTCCTCGGTCGTATCGCGGCTCGCTTGATGCGCGTGCCCGTCGTCATCCACACACCGCACGGCGCCATTCATCACGGCTACTTCCCATCGGCACGCGAAGCCGGTATCTATGTTCGACTCGAACGCCTCGTGGCCCGTCGCTGCGACGTCGCGATCTGCCTCACCGAAGGCGAGAAGCGTGATTGGGAGGCAGTCGACGTGCGGCATCCACGCGTCGAGATCATTCCCAGCGGCGTCGATATTGAGAAATTCGAAAAACCGTCGCGGCCACTGCCGGAGATTCGCCGGGATTTGGCTCTTGCGGAAGGCGACTGCATCGTCGGTTACGTCGGGCGCCTGGTCAAGCTGAAGGGCATCGACTATATGATCCGCGCCATGCCGGCGATCCTCGCTCAGGTACCGCACGCCCGGCTGCTGATCGTCGGTGACGGCGAATTCCGGCCGCAGCTCGAATCACTTGCCAGGGAACTGGGAGTCGACGAACAAACCTGCTTCGCAGGGGCCAGGGCGGACGTGCCCGATATGCTGGCAGTCATGGATGTCGCCGTGCTGCCGACTATCTGCGCCGAGGCCATGGGACGCGTCCTGGTCGAAGCAGCAGCGGCCGGTAAACCGGTTGTTGCAACCCGCCTCGGCGGTGTCGAGGACGTTGTCCGGCACAACGAAACAGGACTGATCGTGGCACCGGAAGATGCCGACGCGCTGGCCGACTCAACGATTAGAATCCTCACCGATGCCGAGCTGGCCAGCCGTCTTGGCGAAACCGCCAGGAAACAGGCCGACAACTTCAGCCTCGACGAGATGATGCGACAGCTCAACCGTCTGTATGCATCATTCCTGCGTCCACCCGCCGGGCGCTGACGCGTTCAGTTCACCACCGCCACGACCATGCCGTCGCCGCCGGGGTAGATCGTCGCGGTGACCCGCGCATCCGCCGCGA
>CAJWLW010000029.1 GCA_913042885.1 uncultured Lentisphaeria bacterium
GCATTCCTGCCGCGGCCGGACCACGACAGCCTGTCGACCCGGCCGCGGCATTTTTGTTTTTCTCAAATGACCTGTCTTTTTAAGAGTTTCCAGTGCCAAGGGGTTGTTGAAATCCGGCTGGTCGCGGGTACCATGATGGTATGCAGGATAATCTCGATATTCCGGGTGCCGATAAAGGACTGATGCTGATTGCCGGACCGTGCGTGATCGCGACGGAAAACGAAACGCTGGAGATCGCGCGGGCACTGCATGAAATCACCCAAGATTTAGCAATTCCGTTTGTCTTCAAAGCGTCATATGATAAGGCAAATCGATCGTCGATCGACTCATATCGCGGGCCAGGGATGACGGAAGGACTGCGGATCCTGGCCGCAGTTAAGCAGGCACTCGGAGTGCCGTTGCTCACAGACGTGCATGGGGAAGAACAAGTCGGTCCGGTTTCTGAAGTTGTCGATATCGTGCAAATCCCGGCATTCCTTTGCAGGCAAACGGATCTGATCGTCGCCGTGGCAAAGCAGGCGAAGGCAATCAATATCAAGAAAGGACAGTTCCTCGCACCGCACGATATGAAGAATGTCGTGGCAAAAGCAGAAAAGGCCGGGGCCCGGAACATCCTGCTGACGGAGCGCGGCTACACCTTAGGCTATAACCAGCTCGTTGCGGACATGACGGCACTGCCCACGATGCGCGCGCTCGGGTACCCGGTGATTTTCGATGCAACGCACTGCGCCCAATCACCAGGGGGTCTCGGCACAGCCTCCGGCGGGCGACGCGAGATGATTCCCTGCCTGGCGCGCGCGGCTGTCGGGGCAGGCTGCGACGGCGTGTTTATAGAAGTGCATCCGGACCCGGACAAGGCGCTGTCGGACGGTCCAAACAGTTTGAAAATGACTGATTTGCCGCCACTACTTGAGCAGCTCGTCCAGATAGACAATATCGTGAGGCCCAAACGCATATGAGCGTCAAAACCGACAACAAACACTGGCAAGACATTGCCAGACAAGTCCTTAAGGTTGAGGCGGAGGCTATTTTGTCGTTGATCGACGGCATCGGCGAGGCGTTCAGTGATGCACTGACAGCGCTTGCTGATTGTCAGGGAAGAGTTGTGGTAACCGGCATGGGCAAGGCCGGCATAGTGGCACGGAAAATCGCCGCAACGATGGCCAGCACCGGGACGCCAACGCTATTTTTGCACCCGGCGGAAGCCGTACATGGGGATCTCGGGATGATCCACGAAGGGGACGTGGTCATTGCCCTCTCGAACAGCGGTGAGACGGATGAAATCACCCGACTCTTGCCATTGATCAAAAAGATCGGTGCGGCGCTTATAGCATTAACGGGAAACCCCCAGTCGACACTGGCGCGTTACAGCGATGTGGTTATAGACACCGGTACGAAGCAGGAAGCCTGCCCGCTGGGCTTAGCGCCGACGGCAAGTACAACCGCCAGCCTGGCAATGGGCGATGCTTTGGCGATGGCGTTGCTGGAGAAGAAAGGTTTCCGCGTCGAAGATTACGCCTTCTATCATCCGGGCGGCAGCCTGGGGAAAAATCTGCTGATGACAGTGGGCGACATCATGCGGACCGACGATCAGAATCCGGTCGCTGGACCGGATACGACTGTCAAGACGGTACTCTTCGCGATAACCACCGCCAAGGCGGGTGCCGCATCAATCGTCGACGACAGCGGCCGGCTGGTCGGCATTTTTACCGACGGAAATCTGCGCCGGGAAATCAACAAGGATATTTCGGTGCTGGACCGTCCGGTGGCGGAAGTGATGACCCGTGATCCATGGACTATTGCAGCGGACAGGCTGGCAGCGGAAGGATTGAAGATCATGCGGACCAACAAAGTCGACGAACTTCCCGTAGTCGATGAGTCGGGCCAGTTGGTCGGCATGCTCGACGTGCAGGACCTGCTGCGAGCAGGCATCATGTAAGGGCGGGCGACGCACACGCCCATGTAAACTGCCCCTACCAGCTTGCCAGATCCTCCAGCTTCCCTGCACTGGGCACCTCGTATTTATCCAGCATGCCATGCCGCCAGGCGTGGCCGAGGATTCGCGCCCAGCCGCGGCATGTCGTTGCGTGGCCTACCGGTCCGCGGGAATTCCAGCAGAGCTGATCGAGCCACGCCTCGGTCAACGTCATGAAACGCGGGTCGCCGGTGCGTTCATAACCAACGGCCAGCGCGAGGCCGAAATCCATACGGGGAGAGCTTCCGTCGCGCGCCGCGGCAATCATCGCCCTGGCCAAATCAACGGTCAGCGTCTGCAGCCATTGATCGACGTCCGCGCGTCGAGTGATCGTGGCGTAACGATCGACAGCATCGACCATACTGCAGTAACCGAAGAACCCGTTGATCATCTGCCGGTGCAGTGAGAGGCGATCGTCGCCAGCGGAGAGATCCACCGCGCCCGAGAAGGCGTTGCGGTCAAAGGTGATGACGAAATCGATCATCTCCTCCAGCAACGGCAGGAATCGCGGTTCGCGGGTGACGTCGTACAGGTGCACAAGCAGCAGTATGCTCCAGCCGATTTCGCGGTTGAAGCCCCACAGGACTTCTCTTTGTTCGGCGTTAGCAAAGAGCTCGACGGTCTTGTCGCCGAGTGCCAGTGCAACTTCGAGTGCATCGGGATCACCGCTGAGACAATAGTACTCGAGCAAGCCCTGGGTCCAGAAATGACTGGGGTAGGCACCGGTCGTTGTATGTCGCGCGGAGTGAGCGGGCGTTGCCCGATGCAGCCAGAGATGATCGGAATAGTGCAGGAAGTCGACCTCAATGTTGTGCCTGGCGACCAGGCGCACCATGTTCCAGAGGTCGTGCCGGCCGAGGCGCATGAGTTCGCCGCACAAGGTGTGAATAACGTCGTACTCATTGTTCAGCCACACCGGTTCGTGACAGTCCAGGTAGGTTTGTGTCGGGCGCCCATCGGGCCAATTTCGGGGGATTTCCGGAGCTCCGGGTAATCGGCGAACGAGGCCACCGCCGCTCACGGAGTAGGCCGCATGGTATTGGGAATTCATGTCGCCAACGTCGAACTTGGAATCAGGCGTGGGAATATTTACAAGGTCCGCGAGCACCTTGTCGAATCGCAGGTGTTTGCCTCTCGGCAGCGCCAGATCCTGCTCAAACGCGGCGCTGCCCGCCAGCCATTCGGGGGCGAGGCAGGCACGCCCCTCGTATATAGGCGAGGCAAGCATTGACTCGATTCCCTCCGGCGCCTGACTCGGTGTATAGTTCATCTTGCCCGTGAGCCTGTCCGGTGTGGCATCGTCGGACTGCACGAATGCCAGCGTCATGACTTGTCGTCTGGAACGTCCCTGCGGCAGGTCGAGCACTTCTTTCGTCGCAGGCCAGATCTCCAGATTCAGTGTGGCGTCGTCACTGACCAGGCGGTTGGGACGGGCCCGCAGAAAATCCTGCATCTGGAGGTAAACGGCGCGGCCGCCGCCGTGCAGGCCGAGCCAATCGGCGGTGCCCACGAGCGGCGGGTTCAGGTAAAACGGATAGTCGACGTCATCGAGCAGCATTGCGGCGTCCTCGACATAGGCAGACTGTCGTTCCTCGTCTGCAATGATGGCGACACGTGATGGATTGAAGACATGGCGCCCGACGTAGAAGAGGCCGTAGGCCTGCTGCAGAAAGTGTCGCTGCGTCGGTCCGGTCAGGGACCATTGCGCTTCGCAGGCCAGTCTTTCGATCGGCACGCTCGCTCGGCCGGCCTCGACGTTGAAGAAGTGATAATCCAGCCGCAGCGTTGTCCAGCCGGCCCAGAGCTCAACATCCAGCCGATACGTCAGGCGGCGCTCGTGTGCGGCAGTGAAATGGGCCCCTTCGACGCGGAGTCGAACGCGCAGCGGCGACTGTTCCAGGACCCGCACGGTGCGTTGCGGCTCGTGCCTTGTATCGGCGTCGTCGACACAGAATGCAAAGCGCGCAGGATCGTCGAGGTAGGTATGCCCGTCGCAGTTGATCTGATGAATCGGTCCGGAACCGCCGGCGCCGACGGTGACCGAGAGCCGGGTATTGTCGATTGTCCAAGTGTCGTTGTTCTGTACCAGCGTAACCGGTTCGTCCGGGACCGTCGGCGCCTGGCCAACCATCAGTTCATGATTGCCGGCGTCACACGCTGTGAAAGTCAAAAGCCCCCAGCGCACCGAGCCGTCCGGCCAATGGACCAATGGCCGACAGGCGGAAGGCCGTGGCTGGCCGGCAGGCGCTGTGACGGCCAGGTTCGAGGTATCTGTCAGTTGGCCTTGCGCAAAGGGCACGCCGAGCGAAACCGGCAGGCCGGCGCCGCGGTCGTCGCCGTAAGCAACATCAATTGTGCAGGGAGATTCTGAATTCATCAGTCGGAAAAGTTTTGGTTTATACGAAATTTCTCCGCGATCAGTTTCAACTGGGAACCCAGTGTTTCGGTAGGTCTTGACATCGGCTGGTTCTCCTGGACAGAACGTACGTTGGCGCTTGCAGCAGCCGAACTTGGTCTGGTTCAAAATCAACGTACTGTCCGAATCTCATTCCTCCACCCTTGCACCAGATATGCCCTGATGATTGCCGTTGTCGATCCCCACGTTGTTTACACTAATCCAATTCCGCATGTGCAGAGCCAGCCCGCTTATTTTCCGGGCCTGATCAAACTGCCGAGCGGTGGACGGCGAGGTGGTATTGCCGGCGCCCCTGACTCTCAAGGATTGGCAGTTCTGTAGCGTTGCAGAATGGACGGCCGACGCGCCAGGAGAAACGAACCGCCGAGGGCGATCAACAGGTTGAGCACCAGACCATACAAGCCTGCATGAATGCCGGCGATCTTGCCATGCCCGCACATTGCGAGTACAACCGCGAGAACCAATCCTGCGAGCATGCCGTAGAACACCGGTCCCGACCGCATGCGCCGCCAATGGATACCGATGAAGAAGGCGGGCGCCAGCTGGACGAGCCAGTCGAACTTTCGGTCGAGCAGCTTGATCAGCGTGTTCTTTCCCGAGTCGTACATTCTGATGGCAACAATGATCAGGATCGCCACCAGAACCCACGAAACAATCTTCCCCAATTTCGTGAGGAACTGTTCTCTCGCGTTGGGATCGACATATCGCCCATACAAGTCCTTGGTCACCATCGACGAGATCGACAGCAGCGCCGAATCCGCGGTCGACATGACGGCAGCGAGGATGGCTGCGAACAACACCGTGACCAGGCAATACCCCAGCCGTGAGTCTTGCTGGATCTCTCCGAGCACGACGGTTAGTACTTTGTCGGCCTCGGCACCGGTGAGCCCCGGGATGTTGGCGAGGGCTGTGACGCCAACGATCAGCGCCACCAGCGCGGCAGTGTACGGCATGAACGCCATCAGCGAGAAGCTGCGGCGCAGGGTTCGTTGCGAATTGGCGGCATAGATACGCTGGATCGCCTGCGGATACAGGGCGCCTCCGATGCCGACGAGCAGGATATAGCTCAGCCACTCCCGGCACTTTGCGGCATCCGGCGGCAGCGCCTTGGCACGGTTTTCGGAAGCAAGGATCGTCGTAGTTGTCGTCTCGAGGCTGCCGTACTTCTGCAGTACGAGGACGACGACGAGGGCGAAGCCAAGAAGCAGGACGATGCCTTGAACAGCGTCCGTCCAGGCAACGGCGCGCATGCCGCCAAGACTTTCGTAGATGACCATGATGAGGGCCAGCGCTATGACGCCGTAGATAAACGCCTGCCGCGGGGTGCCGGCGCTGAAACCTTCGAGGGCCCGCCCCATTGCCATCAACTGCGCCAGGAGAAAGTTGGCGAGCGCCACGACCATGATGATTGTCGCTGTGACGTTGATCGCCGGCGAGTTGAAACGGTCGTGCAGGTAGTCTGTCGGCGTGATGAAACCGCGCTTTCGTGCCAGGGCATAGAGGCGCGGTGCATAGATCAGGTAGCAGACAACGATAGCCGTCATGAAATGCACGCTCATCGTCCACGAGAACCCGGTGCGGTATGATTTTCCGGTAAATCCCAGGAGCGTATTGCCGCTGTACTGCGTCGCGTAGAGGGTAAGGACAAGGACCAGTAAACCGAAGCCGTGGCCGGCGAGATAGAATTCTCGCAGCGTATCTTCACGACGGGCGCGATAGCCCCACCAGCCGATGCCGATGAGCGACAGCAGGTAAATGGCGATGAAGGTCAGTGCGCCGGGACCGAAGGAAACGACCGCGAGATTCATGAGGGCTCCGAACCGGGCGGCTGATTTTCGTTCGTTTCAGCGGCGGGTTCTGACCAGTCGCGGCGCAGCAGGACGGCGGTAAAAATCGAGGCGGCGAGGCTGGCGACGAGCGCAGTCACGACCCAGGCGGGTGCACCGAACAACCGCGTGTCACTCTCTGCCGGCCAGTACCACGGAATGCCGACGATAGTGAGCACGCCATAGGTCAGCCAGATTCGCCAAGTAAGAAACGTGCGATGGTCGCCTGTGTCTGGTATTGTCATGGACTACTTTTTTTTCTGGGCAGTGCGGGTATTGGGTCGTAGTATTATCTCGCATCGGGACTGAATACAAACAGATGCGCCATCGCGTTTACTGTTCTGGACAGTTGGGCCATACACGGTGGCGAACACAGACGCCTTGCTGTATGGTAGCACACTGTCCGCTGCACCTCAACTCACGCCACTCTTAAGCCAAATAAATACTCCATGCAACGCAGCAATGCACGAGAATTTACATTGATCGAAATGCTCGTGGTGATCGCGATCATCGCGATTCTCATTGCCATGCTGCTGCCGGCACTGAATAACGCCAAGGACTCGGCTGTAAGAATCACCTGCCTGAGTAGTCTCAAGCAGATCGGCATTGGTGTGTTGGGCTATATCGGTGACAACGATGAAGCCATGCCGCATCTCGGGTCGATGGAAAATACCAGTAGCGGGCAGTCGAACGACCTTCACTATCCATACGGCAATTTTTTTCGCGTCATCGGCGTCACCGGTTATGTCGGTACAGAAGGTGAGGACTTCGGTCCGCATGTTAATAACATCGGCGCGGGCAATAGGAACGGACGTTGGGAAGTCTTCAAATGCATGGGTGAATATCCTACTGATTTCGTCTCGAGAGGCAGCAGCACTTTTTGGAGCGGCAACAAAACGACGCTGTTCGACAATGAGTATATATTCAGCAGCTATGCGGTCATGGCGCAAGTCAGCCCCTATCCGTGTATTCCGGGCGGCTGGAATGAAGCGCGCTGGGTGTCGCGACAGAGGATCTATCAGTCGGCCAACGTCTCCCCCTCGGATGCCCTTTATCTCGCCGACGGTCCGAACCAGGTGTGGGGTTGGCAACAACCGTACTATATGGGGACTATAGACGACATGACCAACCACTTTTTCAGTGACGGCGGCGGGCCGAACCAGCAGCATTCATATATGTTTCGCCATACCCAGAAAACCGTGACCAACATGCTCGCCATCGACGGACATGGGGAAAGCCGGCGCGCCAAGATGTACGGTGGCACAACCAACTGGTCCAACACCTGGCCGTACGATCCAGACTGCTCTTACTGGTAAGAAATGCACAAGCAGGCAGAATGCGCGCGCTCCCTGGCTACACAAGCAAGCCGGATATGGTCTGAAGAACTCTTTTGATCGAGCCATTCATTCGGGAACATCCGCGTCGACGTCCACGATGTCGGGGATGAGCTTCGACCAGCATTCGTAAGCCTTGGAACCGGCGCGCAGCGTACGCAGGGGATAGCAACCGGTGGCATCGTATAGCCTGATCCGCGCGTGTGCGAATTGATCACCCATCGAGGCGTACTCGGGGTAGCTCGGGTTGTGTTTCGTGAGATCCTTTGTGGCGACGGCGATTCGCTCCTGTAGCCGGGCAGTTGTGCGGGGATAGTAGATCGCCGATCCCCCGGCATCGTTGACGTGGACCCAGAAGGCGTCCATTTCCGGGCTGTGCACGTCGGTGTTTGTCTGCCTGATCTCGTCGATCGTGCCGGCGGGCGTGCCGCCGGCAGCCGGATGGAGGCAGAGCCTGGCACCGGCCATCACGCCGGTGCACCAGGTGTCGCTATACTTGATGTCATGACACACCCCCATCGCCACCTCCACACCACAGACGCGCTGCAAATTATAGTGCCGCCCATGCCACATGCCCTCTTCGCAAGAGTGCACCTTGGCCATTGGCGGGCCGAGAGAGCCATCTGGTCGGACGAAGAGATGCCGGTTGATCTTCACCAAGTCGCAGGTGGCACCCTCCACCTGGTCGCCCGGGATCCAGGCGGGGTAGCCGATGAGGGTGTACGGCGCGCCCCGGGTCTGTGCCACGGCCTGCTGAAACCGCTTCAGCTCCGACTGGATCAAGTCCCGGTCGTCAAGTTCCGGATTCTCGGGCCGAAGGCCGGTAAGCGAGGTCTCCGCCGTCACCAGGATATCCACCCCGGCCTCGGCGCCTTTTCGAACGCCGTTGATCAGTGAATCAACGCTGTCGCGCGTGCACGGTTTGGTGTGCTGCCAGATGCCGACGTGCGTGTACTCAGGCCTGGGTCGCGGCGGCCCCGAAATCGACCAGGACGCGATCGCGAGTTCTCCCGGTCCGTTGAAACCGAACATGCAGTGGCTTTCCGGCAGGAAATCGATCTGCTCGATGACCGCGGCGCATTGATCGTCGAGGATTACCGAGATGCGACTGCCCTTGAAAGGAAGTTGCGGCAGGCAATCGCTTTCCCAAACGAGACGGACGCGGTCAAAATCGACTTGCGTCTTCGTCGCGAGACGCGGCTGCGGCTTGTGGAATTCATGGGTGTGGACCGTGAGCTCGCCACGGGTCAGGTCGAGCTCGACACGAATGTGCTCGAAACCGGCCAGAAACCCAAAGGTGAACATGCCCGCACGCGGCGCCCCGGGCAGCAACCGGATCTCGACCGTGTCACCGGGCATTGCGCATGGTCTCAGATAAATCTCCGCCCTCCCCTCGGACCGGCTTTCGAAGCAGGCGTTCCCGGGACTTGTCTCGAACGACCAGTCCTTGTCGGGTACCACTTCCCAGCAGTCGTCAAGCGGCTGGGAGAAGTCGGTGGTCCGCTTGTAGGCGGTTGGGCTGCAAATGGGTGTCATGTCCGAAAAACCCTCCTTTTGCGGCACGGCACATTTGCGCGCGTCACAACAACCGTTACAATACCGCTGGAAAGATGGATAAATCAGGGATCTGGCAACCGCATCTTCCCTGCTGTTGCGGGACTCCGGATTACAAGTAGACACAACAGCGTTCCAGCGTTAACGTTTCTCTCGGTTTCAAATAAAGCAACACGGAGATGTCATGCGTCTTATCGTCATCATGTTCACCCTGTCAGTCACGGTTGCCCGTTTTTCGCACGGCGCACCTCTGACCATCGTCGAAAACGGCAACGCCCGTGCCGCTATCGTTCTGGCCCAAAACGAAGACCACGCGCGCCGGGCCGGCGCGGCTGTGCAGTCGTACATCGAAAAGATGAGCGGCGCCCGCCTGCCGATCGTCACCGAAGGCGAGGACACCGGGCAGCCGATCAGCATTTATGTGGGCCACACCGGCGCCGCGGCAGCGCAGGGCATAGCCATCCCTTCCGGGCACAACGCCACCGTCCACGACGACGCTTTCGAGGAAGAAGGCTACGTTCTGAAGACCGCGGGCAACGCCATTTTCATTGGCGGCAATTCCGACGGGCCGTATCACGGCACCTTGTACGGCGGCTACGCTTTTCTTTATGAGCTGGGTTGCCGCTTCTATTTTCCCGGCGACTGGGGCGAGGTTGTGCCGCAGCAAAAGACCATCACGGTGCCGGATCTCGACGTCCTGTCGCGACCGGACTTTGCCGTGCGCTATATCGGCCTCAATCCCGGCTGGGTGCCGACTACCCCCGAGGAATTTCAGACCTATACCGAATGGCGGCTGAAGGTCGGTATGTCGTCCCGGCTGGAGAACACCTACCCGGTCGTCGGTGACGGTTTTCTCGGTCTGCTGCTGCCAGTGGCGAAATACTATGACGAGCATCCCGAGTATTTCTCCATGGACAAAAAGGGCCAGCGCCACAAAGCCACCAGCGAGTACCACAGCATGCTGTGTCTGTCGAATCCGGACGTGCTCGAGGAGAGCCTGAAAAATATCAAAACCGCGTTCGCCGAAAAACATTATGCCCAAGGGCCGAACCCGCATCGCATTTCCGTCAATGGTTTCGGCGTCAGTCCGCCGGATGGCTCGCCGTACTGCTTTTGCGAAAAATGCGATGTGGCCAGTCAGAAGTTCGAGTACAACCATTACGTCTACGGCCCGCAGATGAGCGAGGAGTTTTACGCCTTTGCCCGCGACATGGCGAAGGAGTTCCCCGACAAGTTTGTCGCAACGATGGCTTATTCGCTGCGGGAAATGCCGCCGCAAGGTGTGGAACTGTTGCCGAATATGACGGTCCTGTATGCGCCGATCAGTTGTTGCGCAGTTCATCCGAACAACCATCCGAGCTGCTGGCGGCGCCAGGAGTTCGTCAAGATGCTGCGGCAGTACCGCCGGCAGACGGCCCATATTTACCTCTACATTTATAACCCCGACTTTCTCACCGGCCTGTTCGTGCCGGAGCGCCAGACGGCCAACGTCACAGTCAACATCCCCCTGTACAAGGAGATTGACATCAAGGGCTTCCAGGGCGAGGGCCGCAAGGCATGGATGCAGACCTGGACCAGCTTCTACACGACGGCCAGGCTGCTGTGGGATGCCGGGACAGATGTCGAGGCGCTCAAGGCGGACTTCTACAACACCTTCTTCGGCACCGCTGCCGGTCCACACGTTCAGGCCTGGTGGGATGCGGTGGAAACGCACCTGGGTGAGTCACCGCTGCATCCGCACGAGGACTTTCTCCTCAACAGCGTCTACACCTCGGCATTCAGCAGCAGCATTCGCCATCACATCGACTCGGCGCTGGCGGCTGAGACGACGCCGGCGCAGCGCGGGCGTGTCGAAGCGGTGTCGCTGATTGCCGATCACCTCAAGGCCTATGGCGACATGGAGGCGGCCGCGATGAACCTCGATTACGCCGAGGCGGCGCGCCAGGCCGGGCGCATGTTCGACCTGCAGGCCGAGCTGCACGAGATCTACTCATTCTTCATCTCCGAGACCTTTCCCGACAATCCCGACTCACCAGCTGTCGAGAAGCCGCCGCCGTTCGTCGCCCGTGGCCGCCTGCTCCGATACGAGGAACTGGCGGCGATGACCAACGGTGAAACCGGCACAAAGGTTGCCGACCTGCCGCTCGAAATGGCGTTCAAGCGCGACCCGTTTCAAGAGGGCGTCGTCGCGGAATGGTACGCACCGGACTTCGACGACGACGACTGGAGACCAATGAACACGCACTATATCTGGGATGGCCAGGACCCGCCGCTCGACGCGAAGGGCCACCATTACGACGGGCATGGCTGGTATCGCGGCACCTTCGACGTGGACAAGGCGTTTGCCGGCAAGACGATCAACTTTCACAGCGGCGGTATATTCAATGAAGGCTGGGTGTGGATCAACGGCAAGTACATGCACCATGAGCCGCACAAAGTCTGGTGGTGGTGGAATCACGAGTTCGACGTTGACATCACCAGCGCCGTCAAACCCGGCCGCAACACCATCGCCATTCGCGTCTGGAACAAAGCGGAACAAGGCGGGATGCTGCGCCGCGGTTTCTTCTGGTCACCGACAGAACAGTAATCGCAGCGGCCGGAGAATCAGCCGAAAAGCGTATCCCGGATTCAGGAATCCTGCATCACTGGTGCCACGGCCCGGCGGGCCGATTCCTTCATGCCGCTTCGACCGCCTCGTCGCGTGTTGTCCCGAATCCGGGCAATCACGCCAACGCGTCCGGTGCAAGATCGCCGATGGAGGTGGCAATCGGTTCCGCTTCGTCACCTTCCGTGACCATTGACACCTCAGTCACTGCCGGATGGGCTGACGGCGGGAGCGGCGTATTGAACTTATAGTCCGGGTCATCCTTCTGCCGGTTCCAAGTCTCCCGCATCTCACGCCAGGCACCAACCAGCGTGCGCGGAACGGGCATGTCCTCCTTGACCGCCTCGTGCAGCTTAGACAGATTATAACACGGCACTGCTGCGAACATATGGTGTTCCGTGTGCCAGTTCATGTGCCAGTACAGAAACTCCGAGATCGGATCGAGCCGTATCGAACGGACGCACAGGCGGAAGTCCGGGATATTGTCGCGCAGCCCGCAATGCATGGGCAGGCCGACGAAGTACTTGAGCCAGTTACCGAAAAACATGTGACAGGAAAAAACAATGACCACGATCCAGTAGCCGGAGGCAATGGCGGCGACAGCTACAAGAATGTGGACAAGCAGCACAAAGCGCATCCAGTTGACGGCTTTGACACGCTCCCCCGGTTGATCGGCATACAAGGCAATCAACCACTCGTCCTCGTAACGGTTAAAAACCGTCATCAAAGTCTTCCTGACTGTCGGGATGATGCCGGTTGACTCGAGGCCGCCGGTGATGTTGATCGTAAACAACTGGAGCAAATACAGCAATCTCAAGGACGGATGACGAGGCAGTACAACTTCGCGGTCGCCATCCGGGTGCAATGTGTACCGGTGATGGTAGGTGTGACTCATTGCGTAGTCGTAAAAGTTCCACCAACCGACAATGCTGTAGATCCGCAAAAACAGGCCGTTTAGTTTCTTCGTACGAAAAACGGTACCGTGACCGAGTTCATGCACGGCGATGCCCTTCAAGAATGTTCCGATGGTGCCGTGCAGGAACAGGCACACAGCGAACGCGATCCAGGCGCCCCGGGTGAATGCATAGCAGGTGAGCGCCCCGGTGCAGACCCACAATCCGATGTGCCCGACAGCTTGGAAAGCGCCTCTCAGGTTACTGCGTAACGCGAGCTCCCGCAGTTGGTCCGGCGCGAGGGGTGATCGATACCAATCGATACGCAGCTTTTTGCGAACTTCGTTGAGTGGGGTGCGTTCGGTGTTCAATGCAGTTTCTCCGGCATCAGCCGAGTTGGGTTTCGTTGGACTGCGTAATTTAGCGTCCCGTTTTCCGATGACCACTCCCGACCCAGCTCTCACCGCCTTTCTGACTCTGCGACCGTCACCATGTCACAGTTGAGTTTCTCGTACACCGACAGCACGGGTTCATAGATCCCCGCCGCCGCCTGCGCCTGCGCTTTCTCTTCACCCGCAATCAACGGTGCGCCGGCGATCTCGACAAACTTTCGAACTCCGTCGACCTCCTTTTCGGTCAGCAGGTTGCCGCGCAGCCGGTCCAGTACCTGGTCCGCCTCGAGCTCTGTGCCGAAGCGCGCCAAGGCATATGCTTCCAGGGGGGCGGTGCAGAAGTTCTGAACAATCCGTCCGAGCTCGTTTTTGATCAGCCAGATCGCGTCAAACCACGGAATTTCCTGGGCGTAGAACAGCAGCCGCCCCTTCATCAGGCGAGTGAAGTTCGCGCTGCTGAAAAACACTTCGATCGGATCGAGCGCAATTGCATTGACTTTGGCTGCAAGCGTCTCCCGGGTGTCTTCAGCAGACCCTGGAATCAATGTCACCTGCGCTGTGATCGCCGCCCAGGCATCCCGCAGATAATCGTCGAGCTGGCGCTCCAGCTCCGTCAGACGCGGCTCGGCATAGAGTTCCGGGATTTCGTAGTGATTCTCCAGCACGTGAAAAACCAGATCGATGACCTCCGGGTTCGGCAGCGTCTCGCGGGCCAGGCGCAGCGCCTCGAATTTGCCGCGGACTGTTCGTTGCTGTGCAAGCGACACGATTGCCTGAACCGGCGGCGTGAAGTAATGCATGAACCGGCTGTGCAAGGGGTACTTGCTCTCCCACACACCCATGTTGATCGGCGGATCGATGCCGCGGATGTACGGACCGAAATAAGTCGCGACCTTCTTGAGATGATAGACCTCGTCACGGTTCGACCACTTGTGTGCGGCGAGCACCGTCTCGATGCCATCGATCGCATCGCGGGCGCCGGCGAAAAATGTCCACTGCAAAAATTCTGGATAGGACAGCAGCGGATGCATCATCTCACTGACGGTGAAGTTCAACCCCGGGAGGTGTTCGAGGTTGCGCGCCCAATGTTTGAACTCGGTGGCCATCTCGGCATGAACGCGTCCGACAGCAAGCGACATTTCGTGCCAGTCATCGACCGCCATGGCGTTGTCGACGACAAAGCGCGTGTCGAAATCGCTGAGGCCGGGAATGAGATCCTCGAACGTCCATTTCGCGGCAATGACACGGATGTTCGGAACCAGCGCCCGGCATCTGGCGAAGTAGGTTTCGTAGAAATCATGGAAATCGTTGGCTGGCGCGGGTGCGAACTTCATTCTGACGTCGCCCATATCTACCCCCTACGACAATTCACTGACCGTGCTTCTCAGCGCATCGGCGATGTATCGGAGATCATCGTCCGTCGAGTGGGCGAACACCGGCAGACTGACAGCGTGTTCGCTGGCTTCCACGGCGCAGTCACAGTCGCTGCTCTCGTAGTCGAGTCCGGCGAATGCTTCCCACGTCCAGACGATCGGGTAATGATAGGCGGTGCCGACATGAAACTTTTCCTTGAGGCAGGCAGCAACGGCGGACCGGTCGATGCCAGGCGTGCGAATGATATAAAGATGCGCGCCGTGTCCCTCTTCAATGCCGCCAGGCAGAACGACCCCATCGACGTCGGCCAGCAGCGCCTGCATCTTCTGCATCGCTGCGAGCTTGGCCGCAATGAGACGTCCGGCCTTGGCAAGCTGTGTGATACCGACGGCAAGCTGCGGCTTGGTCATTCGGTAATTGAAGCCGACGGACGCAACGCGGAGCTGCGCGCCATAGACGTAACCAAAGGTCTTCTTTTGTCGCACGCTCTCGGCGAATTCGGCATCGTCGGTAGTAATGGCGCCGCCTTCGCCAAGAGTCGTGATGTTCTTGTTCGATTGAAAGCTGTAGCAGCTGGCCAGTCCCGCACCACCGATCGACCTGCCCTTGTAAGTTGTGCCGACAGCGTGCGCGGCATCGTAGATTACGGGGATGCCGGTCTCCTTGGTGATCGCCTCAAAACCATCGATGTCAGCCGCCAGTCCGGCGAAGTGGACAGGGATGATTGCTTTCGTTCCACCTGTGATCTTCTCGCGTACCTGGCGCGGATCGAGGCAGAGGGTGACAGGGTCGATATCGGCAAAAACGACTTTGGCGCCCAGCGCCGAGGCACAAGTTGCCGTGCACACGAAAGTAAGCGGTGTCGTGATCACTTCGTCACCCGGCTCGATGCCAAGGACCATCATGCAGGCGTCGAGGGCTGTGCCACAGGCGTTGACGGCGACGGCATGGGCAGCGCCTTCGTGAGCCGCGAATGCCTGCTGGAAGTCTGTCTCTTCAGGTAACGGAAAGAAATTGCCGCCGGCCTCGGCGGCGGCCTGCATGACCTTCAGCGCAGCATCGATGTCGTCCTGCTCGAAGACACCGCCAAGCGCAGTGAACGGAATGTTTCGCGTTTCGGCCGGCATTTTGACTTTTTCTCCTGTTGTTATGTGGCGCAAACAGTCGAACGAAACTTTGCGCCCGTTCGATATTGAATTGAATGAACGGACGCGCAGTTCCGTTCTACGTCAGTAGGATTCCACCTGCAGACCATAATCGGTCATCGTTGTGAACTTCGCAGGCTTGACACTGTAGCCTGACGCAGTCGCCAGTTCGCGAGTGTAGCGGACGACCCAATCAAGATTCTGCGACTGGTACGTGGCGGTGTCGGCAAAGTCGTTGACGTTGTGGCTGAGGCCGATGATGGCGCGCACCGGTACGTCGCGCCGTGCCATCTCGATCAGGTTCTCCTCGATCACCTGGCGCAGCTTCTCGCGCTGCTCACCGAGATGCTCCGGCGGTGTCTCGACCCGCAGGTCGAGCGGCTGACGGATCGATTCGTCGAAATACACATGGAGCCCGACGGTTACCGGGATCTCGAAAAGCCGAAGGCTGCCGCAAATCAGATTGCTGCGGGCGCTGGCGTGGTGGGCGTACGGCCAGCTGCCCGACCAGTTGGCAGCGAACTCCGGGCGATACCGGCGGCCGACGTTGCTGGCCCAGATGAAGCCGAGCTCCTCGCACAAGGCGAACGTGTCACAATTGGCGCTGCCGTAGCAGGCACGATAGCCGTCGCACGGCTGTCCGAGCGTGTCTTCCAGATCCTGCTTGGCCATCCCGATGGCGTGGCGCTGTGCGTCGCGGGACATTTCGCCCAGCCATTGCGCCTCATCGCCGCGCAGTTTGGAATAGCGCAGACCGTTGAGGTGCAGGGCAATCTCGATGCCCGCAGCCGCCATCTCACAGTAAAGCGATCGCTGGTGCCGCGCGACGTCGGGATAGACGAACAGTGTTGCCCCATCCCATACACCGAGCGCGTCCATCCGCTCCACAAAGCCGCGCACTGAGCGCTCGGCGAAGTCCCAGGTCGCGGGCCCATGGAAAAACGGTCGGCGCTCAGGCCCGGTATAGTCTGTGTTCGACGGGGTCTCGCAGTCAATCGAATAGTTGAAAAACAATTGCATGTCGGTGGTGTACCTGTGATTTCGTCTGCAATTTGCCCGTGTTTCTTGTCGTGTCGCTCAGGAGCTCAAGGCGCAGAACCATTTTTTCGCGGTCATCCGGGTTCCATTCGTTCCAGTGTTTTGATCTCTTGTCAGATTCATATTTCGTGCTCCAGTGAGCCTGAATTACCGCTTGCGCGTCGAACGACAAAAGTCAAAAAGAAAAGTTTCCCCGATCCTCTCCAAAAACGGTCTCGATTGCCATCAGGGTCTGTACAATTTCCAAAAAGATATTCTTCACTCCCTTGAACCGGCGCTACCCGCTCCTCGCTCACCGCCGGGCGAACAGCTGAGCAGCGTTGTCGTGAAAGATCGCTTCGATTTGCTCTTGGCTCATGTCGCAGGCACCGCAGGCAAGCTTAATTGCGCGAATAGACTCATGGCTGACGAATGTGAATCCCAGCCGGTCGCCGACTGTGTGAACGCCGAACTCGAGCTGATCGTCGAAAACCCACGAGAAGAAATCGCCGATAGCGAAGCAGCGGCCGTGGAAATGACAGAATGGAAAGTCCGATCCCCACATCATTTTTGTGTGGCCGAAGGTCTTTAGAATCGCGACCATGCTGCCCGACTCGCAGGCACAGGAGGTATCAAAGAAAACATTGTCGAGTCCGGCAATGGCACCGATACCGCGCACCGTATGTCCCGGGTTGAAGCCGCGGGCACAATGCGCCAGCACCAGCTGCATGTCGGGATACGTCGTGCAATAGTGGCGGATAGTCTTCTGATTTCCTTCGTCGGCCAGCGCCTTGTCCCGCACCAGGTGAACGACAACCGGCAGCTTCGCCTCATGGGCCACGGCTACCAGCGGTTCCGGCAGGTACTCTTCGATCGTCGACTGTTGTGTATCCGTCCGCGCCGCCATCATATGGTACGGTTTCAAGGAGACCGGCCGGAACTGATCGATCTCGTCGCGCAGCTGATCGGCGCTCATCGCCGGATGAACGACGACACTGGAACCGCTGCCATCGTCGGTCGCGGCTTCTCCGGCAGCGAATTCGATGCCTTTCTCGCGGTCGTGACCGCTGATGGTCGACGGCAGAATATTGGCACCTGTGACGTTGCGACCGGGCAGGATCCACGGCAGATGATCGCGGTAGGAGGCCATGTCTGCGACTTCCGGGGTGTTTGCGACCATCTCGTTGTGGGTGTCACTGGTGTAGCCGCTGCGGTGGCCCAGATGCATATGGGCATCGAAGATTTTATCCGGTACAAAGTCGTTGAGCTCGACGTCGAAGAAGCTGTTGTCTTCATCGGCCAGGAACCATTTCGGAGAGATCATTTCAGCCTCCTTTTGACACCCGATGGCGAAGGAGGCGCATACGCGGTGCCGGTATGAAGTTTAACGTTGGCGTAGGGCTGCGGATTCCGCTCATAATGCCGCAGTGAATCGATGTTCGACTCGACCTTGCTGATGATGTCCGCGATCCGCTGCATGACCTTCGCTGCCGGTTTGTAGAAGCGAAAGATCAACTGAATGCCGTGACTGATTACGTATTCGGCATTGGGAACTGCATCTTTGCGGTAATCGACCCTGGCGCGACGCAGGTTCTCGTGCCACACCGTGCGCGGGCCCTTATAGGTCTGCCAATGCAAACGGGGCCAGCTCGGGATCGGTGCCGGCAAATAACTGGTCGCGGCCAGCCCTTCCGCCTGCAGCGCCTTGAGAAAGGTGTCGCGATGGACGCCCGCCTGCTTCGCACGAAACAGCATCGACCACATATAATACGAGGGATTGCCGTGCTTGCTGTGTTTCGGCCAGGCGAGGTATTTTGAGTCGGCAAGCAGCAACTGCAGGGTGGCAATGTTCTGGCGGCGCGCGTCGATCTCGCGCGGCAGTTTCTTCAGTTGCTCGGTCAGCAGCGCTGCATCCACAGCTGTAATGCGATGGGTGTAAATCAGCGAATCGATATACGGCCGCAGCGCGTCGGGGAAACCCGGTTCGGTCGAGCGCGCATTGTGTTGGCACTGCAGGCAGGCGCGCCAGTAGACGTCCTGGTCGGGCGTCACCATGTAGCCGGCCTCTGTCGCACCTAATTGTTTGCCGCCCATACACGAGAACCCGTTGGCGTGTCCGAAATTGCCGACCCCGACGCCTTTCCATGTCGTGCCGTGTGCCTGGCTGCAGTCCTCGACGACCGCCAAGCCATGCCGCGTGGCGATACGCATGATGGCAGTCATATCCACCGGATGCCCGTACATGTGCACCGGCAAGATGGCGCGGGTCCGCGAGGTGATCTTGGCCTCGACCTGTTTCGGATCGATCAGGCCGGTGTTTCTGTTGACGTCGGCGAAGACGGGTATGGCATTCTGATGCAGGATACAGGCGGCCGACGCCCCCCAGGAGTAGGGCGTGGTGATGACCTCGTCGCCATCGGCGATTTCGAGTCCGGCCAGCGCCATCTGCAGGGAACTGTGGCCGGAGCTTGTGGTCAGCACGTGACGGCCACCGTGGTGCCGCGACAGGGCAGCCTCCGCCTCGCGCACCTCCGGTACGTCGCGGGAGAAGCCCAGGACGCGGCCTTCCTCCATGATCCTCATCACACGCTGGCAGGCACGTTTGGTGAAGTACGGATACACCGGCTGCTGGACCGTGCCTACCGGTTTGCCGCCGAGCAGAGCCAACTGTTTCGTGGCCCCGGTATTGCGGCGTGCATTGCCCAGACGTTTTTTTGCCATTTGTGACTCCTATTGAACAGGAATTTAGCCGAGATTCTGCACGATTTGAGATGGCGGGGAAAAAACAGTCGAAAAAAGGCGCTTCGGTTTCGTCAGGATAACGGACCGAGAAGGATTAGAGCCCTGCTTTTCATATTTTGTAATCCAGCGAGCCTGAACTACCGGTTGCCCTTCAAACGACAAGAAGAAAAAGCAGGTTTGACCCAATCCCCTGCGGGTCAATGGCAATCATATGAGGGCTTATCTTAGGTGCGAATGCGCTGCCTTAAAGGCTGGACAGGCCTGACGGCAAATTCCGGGATTTGTGGCGCAACGGATTTCTGTGCCGATTCGGCACTGTAAAGTACCGATGGGTGTTCCCTGTCCGGCAAGGGATAGCCGAGCGGTACTTTACGGTTTGATATGACGGGCAGGCATGCACCGTCCCGCGAAGGAGTTCCATCGCAAACTCCGGAAACCCGGAACTGCTGGTCAAGTCGAACTTGCAAGACGTCCTGCCTGCCCTGTGGCAGAAGCGAGCAGCGCAAACGTCAAATTAAAATGTCAAAGAACGCGAATAAACCAAACAACGGCGCGCCACCGGTGCGCAACCCCATTGAACTGCGGCACGCGATTTTCGTCGCGCTGGCAGTGGTCGGGTTGATCGCAGCCGTCATGGAAAACGAAGGATTCACCTTCGAGGTGCTCCATCACCTGGCGCGCGCCACCGACAACCAGCGAACGTACCCACTGTACTTGATGTTGGGCCTTCACGCCGGCCTCTGGGGTTGGGCGCTCAGTCGAGGTGGTTTGTCTTTCGGCGGCCTGGCTCGCGCGGTGTGGCCGCTGGCAATCTTGTGCGGTAACGGCGCCCTTTTGCTGCTGAATTTGTCCAGTGGCATGCTGTCGCTGTACGCCAGCATGCTACTGATGGGGTTGTGTGCGACTCGCGTCGTGCAGGCCTGCCCGCGCGAGACCAACCTCCGCCTGCCGACGGTGGCGGCGTGGATCCTGGCGTTGCTTGCCTGCCTTTATTTCGTATACTGGATGAGCTTTTTCCTTGAAGCCATGCACGAGCGTTTGTTACTTGGCTACTCGGATATCGGTCTCTATTACAAACGACTGTTGAACTCTGTACGGTATGGCGCCTACCTGCAGGTGTATTCGGAGTTGCCGCCGTTTTGGGGGCATTTCAGCCCCGGCCTGATCCTGCTGGTACCGTTGTTCGCCTGCTTACCGACGATTAAATTCCTGATCCTCACGCAAGCCATCGTGCTGGGCGGCACCTCGTTATTGCTGATGTTTCTGGCTCGGCGCCACGGGTTGTCAGCGCTGAGTTCATTGGCCCTGGCAATCTGTTACCTGCTGTATCCATCGACGTCGCAGATTGCCTACAACTTCTCGTACGGCTTCAACCCGAATACTTTGGCTCTGCCGTTTTTTGTGGCTGGCGGCTACTGCCTGCTCGAACGCCGCCATGTCCCCGCGACCATCCTTCTGGCGCTTGGCTTGAGCATGAAGGAATATCTGGCGATCTACATCGTCGGCCTCGGGATCATGCTGGCCTTGCACCGACGCTGGCGAACCGGAGCCATCATGGCAGCTGGCGGCGTACTGTATTTTGTCTTGATTTCCTTCGTCTTCATGCCATGGCACAGCCAGTCGGCATACGACCACATGGCGCGGGGTTACAGCACTTTGGGCAGCTCGCTGGGCGACGTTGTGCTGGCACCGTTTACCCAGACGGGATCTTTTTTTTCGTTGCTCTTCGCGCCTGCCAATTTTTCTCTGGTGCTGGAACTGCTCTTGCCGATGGGCTGTATGTGTCTGCTGGCACCACGGGTGGCGATCGCAGTGCTGCCGGTCCTGGGAATGAGTTGGTTGCACCAAGGGCAGCCGTTCAAGTGCATCGCCTTTCATTACCATGTGTGCACGATGGGCATTCTATTTCTGGCTCTGATTCGCGGTATCAGCCGCAGAGATGAACCGTTGGCCCTGCCCTGGCAACGGTTACAGGCCCGGTACGACCGCAGCTGCGCCTGGATTCGCAGGATCAAGCCCGGTGCGGCGATCACCGGCGCATTAATTGCGGCGGTTTATGCAAGTTTGTTTCTATCGTTGTTTCCGTGGGCCAAACAGAACGTGGGCATCGTGCCGCCAAACAATCAGTTGATGCAAAACTACCTGGCCCGCCGCGACATTGTACAGTTGATCCCGGCCGATGCCACGGTTACAGGCGACGGTCGCAGCATTTGCCAATTCCTGGATCGCAGGTTGTCGCGGCGCTTCCAGTTCGATCCCTATTTTGAGACCGACTACCACGTCTATCAGGAGCGGTTTTGGAATTCTAATCCATCTGTCGTCCGTGCCCAGGTAGAGAAAATAATGGCCTCGGGCGCATACGAAATCATCTACCAGCAGCACGGCGTCCACGTGCTGAAACGCATCGACCCCCTGCCGCCGCCGCCCGGCGATTTGTTTTAACGAAAGGATCAAATCAGCGACTGGAGTTGAAAGGGGCTGTATGACCAGCGCAGAATCATCGTGACACTGTCGGAAGGAAGGACCGGTACAGCGGCGGCGGGAAAAAATCAGGATGTGCGGGCCGTTATCAACTAACGGACTGGCGAAACGCCAAACACACCGCTGACAACTTCATTTGCCACGGCCCTGGTTGTAGTTGCGAAAACGCACCGTCTCGTTTATCGCCTGCAGCGGCAGTTCAGCCAGTCTTTCGGAGTTGGCGGGGTTGACGACTAAAGCTTGCGCTTCGGTTTCGTCAGGATAACGGGCCGGGGAGGATATCGCTGCGGTTCCATCCGATGGGATACAGTGGTATATTCATTCCGCCAGACCGCAAACTTATTTCTCCTTGACCACCAGGCTGAAGATGGAAAACCTCTATCGTGTATTATCGATGTGGGACTCGGGCATTGCTGCGGAAGTCTACGATCCCCTGGCAGGGCTGGCGCACCTCGATATTCAACCGCCGGACCGTGAGTTCCTGCTCAATCACATCGGCGAATACGACGTCTATCTGGCAACGCTGCACCTGCCGATCGATCGCCAGATTGTCGAACGCGGCGCCCAAGGCCGTCTGCGTCTGGTGTACACCGCGTCGACCGGTCTCGACCATCTCGATCTGGAGGCCCTGGCCGAATTCGGCATCGAGATGCGGTGCACCAAGACGGAATACGATTTACTGGACAACATCACCGCCACCGCCGAGCTGGCGTGCGCCTTGATGCTGGCGTCGGCGCGCAAGATTCCAGCGGCAAATCAGGCCGCGTGCGGTGGGCACTGGGCCCGCGATGTTTATCGCGGCATGCAGCTCTCCGGCAAGACGCTGGGCGTGCTTGGTGTCGGGCGCCTGGGACGTATGATGGTGCAATACGGTCGCGGCCTGCGCATGAACGTGATCGGCTGCGATCCGCATCCGCTGCGACCGCTTGCGGATCTGGAGTACCTGGACTTTGACGCCTTCGCGGCGGACGCCGACGTGATCAGTATTCATATCCACCTTGGACCGGAGACCGAACACTTCATCAATACGGAACGATTGCAGGCGATGAAAGACGGGGTCATCCTGGTCAACACCAGCCGCGGCCGGATCATCGACGAAACGGCCCTGGTCGATGCCATTCACAGCGGCAAAGTGGGCGGATTCGGGGCCGATGTGATCGACGGCGAATGGCGCAATGATCTGGTTGATCATCCGTTGATCGCCCTGTCGCGGGAACACGACAACGTGGTAATCGTCCCGCACCTCGGCGGCGTCACGGTCGAGTCGCAGACAGTGTCGCACAAGTTCGTGGTGGACCGTCTGGCGGAAATCCTGCGAACGTGGCAAACGTAACTGGCCTTGTCGCTGGCCAGGAATACAGCCGGATTGACGATTTCTTCCGGTTTGCCGACACGCCTCATGGGGATATGGGACTTCCAGAAGTTGAGGCACTCGTCCGCATCCGCGGCGACGGACAGGCCGGCGATGGAGTGCACGAAGGCGATGTCGACGATGACACCGCCGCCGCTTTTCAACATCTCCAGAACCACGCGCCGAGCACACAAGCAGACCCCGCGCAAATCCGTATCGACGACCCGGACCCAATCGTTGGCTTCGGTCTGCTCAAATGCCTTGGGAAAATCGACGCCGGCGTTGTTGAATAGACGGAATTGCATTGACAGATTAATCGGAACATACTATTACAGTGGATGGATTGAGAGCATGGGCAAACTGCCCGACATAAACACCAGCGACAGCACATCACACGTTTGGCCGGAGCCTCTGAGATGAAAGTAAACAGAGACCAGTTTCTCGAAGACGGTTACATCATCCTGCGCAATGCGATACCGCCGGATCAGTTGGATGAGTTACGCGCCACGTATGAGATCATGGTCGAACGCCAGAAGATTATCTGGGCCAGACAGCGCAAGCCCGATGACCCACCCGGCGGGGCGTGGGAAACCAACTCCCAGCCACGCCTGCTCCTCGACTCGATAGGCGACCAGATTGACGCGCAAACCGCCGCCACCGTAGAGTTCTGGCTGCACGGAGGCATACAAAACATCAGCAGTGAATTGCTGGGAGTCGAAGATGCGGCCGTCACCGAGATGATGCTGATGTGCAGCCCGGTGCGCGATCACGGCACCGCAAACCACCGAGGCTGGCACCGTGATTTCTACCCGCCGAACTGCGCCCCGCTCCAGGGATATGTCGACGACATCATCGAGAACGGCCCCCGCTACGTTCAGTGGAACCTGCCGCTCTACGACGATGATGTGCTGTGGGTTGTACCCGGCAGTCACAATCGCTTTACTACGGCCGAGGAAAACGAACAACTGATCAAAGACCCCTGTGTGCCCCTGCACAGCGGTGTACAGACTCACCTCAAGGCCGGCGACGCGGTGGCTTATATCCTGCCGATCCTGCATTGGGGCAGTATGTACAACACGAAAATGAGGCGCACCATTCACGGCGGTTTTTCCACCTTCAGCGCCTCCCTTGACCGACGTTACCTCAAGCACCTCTGCCCCGCGTCGCAAAAAACTTTCGAGCGCTGGGACCGGCGCAGTATGCAGATGATGGAACACACGGTGTCGGCGCTGCGCGGCGCCATGAACAAAAACAGCGCCCGCTACGATGCCGCGCTCGAGAATCTGCACCCGGGCAGGGGAAAATATGGCAAGCGCCAGTCGACCATGTTCCTGAGCAAGGCCGCCAAGCGGATACACAAGCTCAAATCCCCCGACTTCGAGCGTCTGCCCGGACCGGAGCGCAATGATTGCGAAATAGTACACCCCATGACTCTGCAGTGGGGCGTGCCGATCGCCGATCGGTTTTCCGTGGAAGAGGCACGGATTCTGTGGGAGCGCTTCAAACCGGTGGACGACGGCCTGCAGGCCGACGAAATCCAATGGGCACCCGGGCTGCAGGGAGACAATACACACTATTATCTCAACGAAGTGCCGGCTGATCTTACGGTTGAAAACTTTATCGCCGGTTGGCAGGCCTGAGGTAATACGAGCGCCGCTTCCTAAAACGAATCCCGAAATGCCCGGTATTCCTCTGTATCACGTGCGGGGCGGCCGTCCCTGGTGGCCGGGAAAATGTTGGAACCCAAAATGCTACTGGTCATGTCGAGCCCCCGCATTTCCGAATTGGCATAGGTATAGATGATGTTGTGTCGGCTCGTGGCACTGGCGTTGCCGCCGGCACGGTGGATGATGTTGGAGTCGATGAAGGCGACGTCGCCGGCCTGCACCTCCAGGATGGTGCGGCGCGGATCGTTTTCCCAGCGCTCCTGTTCCTGCATCTGGCCAATGCCGCTGCTCTCTGCATTGGAAGCCTCGCCTTGTGGATGGACATCCGCACGATTGTGCAGCGGGTCCTTGTGCGAGCCGGGAACGATCGCCGTGGCAGCACTGCCCTCGTCCATGTCGTTCAGGTAATAGAGGACGGTCACCAGGCGCCGCTCGTCCATCCAGCGTGAATAATACTCCGTGTCCTGGTGCCAACCGCGAAAGCTGCTCGTGATCCCCGGAAGCTTGGTCAGAGCAACGGTCTCGACGACATTGGTGCCCGGGCCGACAAGCTCGTCAGCGATGGCGGATACACGCGGGTGAAAGGCCAGCTCCAGAAATGGCAGCCGGATTTCTTCGAGGTAGCTAAGCAGCCATATTTTGTGCGGGTTGTCGGGGAAAGTGCCGTCGATGTCCTGAACCGGCTTCGCAACCCATTGGCTGCCCCTGGTGCAGCGCGGATCGGTTTTGCAGGTCTGGTAGACATCGAGCAGCTCATCGAGCAGCGCCTGCACTTCTCCCGGCGACAACGCGCCGCGCTCGACGTGAAAACCCTCGTCGCGGTACTGGGCGACCTGTTCAGGTCGTAAGGCTGTTGGTGTCACATGCTCTCCTGATCCGGTCTGAATTGGAGTGTTCGAGTAGTTCGAGTATTGGAGTAAAGTAATGGATTGGGGGAATATACTTGTGTTCGTTCCAACACGCCAACATGCCAACACGCCAATGACAGCAGAAGATATCCGCAACAGCATCCTGCGTCACATTGAATTGCACGTCGACAGCGCGCCGACGCGGTCCTCGACTGATTGCGCGACGATGCCATGAACGTCCTCTGCCTCGAACCGTACTATGGCGGCAGTCACAAGGCGTTCCTCGACGGCTGGCAGGCGCACAGCCGCCACCAATGGACATGCCTGACGCTGCCTCCGTACAAGTGGCAATGGCGCATGCGACACGCTGCCGTCACCTTCGCCACCGACGTCAAGGCGCGCATGGCGCAAGGGGCATCCTGGGATTGTGTGTTCTGTTCCGACATGCTCAACCTGGCGGAGTTTCGGGGCCTGGCGCCACAGATCTCGCACCTGCCGACGGTTGTCTATTTTCACGAGAACCAGTTGACCTATCCGCTGCGCACCGGCGTCAAGCGCGATGACCAGCCGGTGATGACTAACTTGACGACGGCACTCGCCGCCGACAGTGTCTGGTTCAATTCCCAATACCATCTGGATGGTTTTCTGGCGGCGTTGCAAACCTGGTTGAAACGCATGCCGGACCATCAACCGTTGTCAGCGCTTGATGTGATTCGTGACCGCAGCGAAATTCACCCGCCCGGGATAGATCCTTTCCCCCAAAGGCCAGCGAGGGATCCCGCTGCACCCATGCATATCCTATGGGCCGCCCGCTGGGAACATGACAAAGATCCCGACTCTTTCTTTGAAGCTCTGACCGCCTTACAGGAAACCGGTGCAGATTTTCGGCTGAGCGTTATCGGCGAACAGTTCCGCACCGTCCCCGAGGTATTTGAGACAGCCCGGCTACAATTTGCGGATCACATCGAGCGCTGGGGCTTCCAGCCGACCCGCGAGGAATATCGTGCAGCGTTGATGGCGGCCGACGTGTTTGTCTCTACAGCACAGCACGAGTTCTTCGGCATCAGCGCCGTCGAAGCGGCGGCGGCGGGCGCGGGCGTGCTGCTGCCGCAACGCCTGGCCTATCCCGAGGTGTTCGCCGGCAGCGAGACCGCGGGATTCTTCTATGGCAACACCGCTGTGGAGCTGGCAACGGCACTGGCCGCCCTGTCAGGTCGCCTGGACGAAAAAGGCGATCTGCTGCCGCCGGACAAGTGCGGCGTTCGCATCGCGTCGCAGTATTTGTGGCCGCACCTGGCGCCGCAATACGATGATCGACTGGCGGGATTATGACCGGTCAACCACGATAGATACGACGATTGAAGTCTTCGTAGATTTCTCGGGCCCGGGTGTCTTTTTTCACGAGGGCAACCATCTCGGCCAGAGTCCTGATTTGATCTTCCAGGAACACCCGCCCCTTCTCGGCAGAAGACAATCCGGGTGTACCGCGGGTCAGCTCGGGCTGCATCGCGACCCAGTCCATTGGCGTGTACATGTGCTTGAGGTGGCTCAGATCTTCGCGAGGTCGTTCGTTGACCTTTTTCGCCTGGTCCATGTCGACCAGGTCCGGGTCGATGTGCAGCATCTCACTGGCCTCCCATTCACAAGCGTGGCCATATTCTTCCGAATCGAAAATTTCGTTGAACAATTCCTTATTCATGTACCCGCCGAGGGCGTCCGGATCCACGCCCCGCGCATCGCAGTAGTACGGGACCCAGTCCTTCCCCTTGTCGAGCATCGACATGACGAATTGCGGGAGAAACCACTTGTTGCCGCCATGGCCGCTGATGAACATGATCTTTTTGCAACCGTTGCGACCGATCTCGTCACAGATGTTTTCGAACAGAGCGAACAACAGTTGGTTGTCCACAACGATCCCGCCCGGGAACGCCTTGGTCTCGAAATTACTCGAGAAATTAACCACCGGAAAGACTAGTGCCGGCTCGATTTTCGCAACCTCGTCTGCGACATAGCGTGCAATAATGACGTCAGTGCCAAGCGGCAGATGATTGCCGTGGTATTCGAGGACGGCCACGGGGACAATGCAAACGCCACCGGTCTCAACGACAGCCTCTTCGAACTGATCAGCGCGGAGCTTCTCCCATTGCATGGCATGTCTCTCGTTTTAGTGGTATCTCAGCATGTCAGGCGGCGGACCTGTTCCCAGTCGCCCGATTCCCAAGATCGCCCCATCGCGTCATGTACCTCGGCCACGGCGAGCGCCGCGTTGAACCCGAAATCGCCCTGCTTGCCATCCACGACGGCTTGCAAAAACTCATAGGATTCGATTACCTTGAGGTCCTCGTAGCCCAGGCCGTGGGCCGCCGCAGGGGTGAAGTGTTCGTGCGACCTATGGTCCGGTCCGCTGATGATTCGAACGTAGCCATCGTGCTCCGTCGTGCCGTCGGGTATGAACAATTGCATCTCATTCATCCGCTCGAAATCCCAACTCAGCGCGCCTCGCGTCCCGTGCACCTCAACAGAAAACTGGCTTTTCGGCCCCTTGATGACCCGGCAGGTTTCCAGGGTGCCGCGGGCGCCGTTTTCGAAAACAACCAGCGCGCTGGCATAATCCTCATTCGTTACCTGCCCAACCTGTGCAGGTTCCCCGGCAACCGGGCGTGTCGGGATAAACGTGTGCCGGTGTGCGACCAATTCGCGGATCGGCCCCGCCATCACCAGCACTAAATCCGTGGCGTGCGAAAGCATGTCGCCGGTCGCGCCGAAACCGGCTATCTCCTGATCGAAGCGCCAGATCATCGGGTCGTCGGGATTTTGCGCATAGCCTTCGAGATAGCGGGCACGGCAGTGCGTGATATCGCCCAGCGCACCGTCCGCTATCAATTGCCGAGCGTGTTGGAGGACTGGCACCCAGCGATAATTGTAACCGCTCCCACTGATCGTACCCGCCTGCTGCACTGCTTCATAGCACCGCGCGGTCTCGTGCGGCGTTCGCCCCATCGGTTTTTCGCACGTGATGTGCTTGCCTGCGGCGGCGGCGGCCTCGACAATCTGCAGATGCCCGTCATTCGGCGTGGTGATCACCACGACCTGCACATCCTCTGCTGTGACCGCGTCGCGCCAATCAGTCGTGGCACGCTGAAAGCCGAAACGGGACTTGCCCTCAGCAGCACGGGCCTCGACCGGGTCGGCGCAAACGATCAACTGCGGTCGGATGCCACATTGATGGTATCGATCGTTGAGCTGGCGATACGCGCGACTGTGGGCAAAACCCATCCACCCCATGCCGACGACCGCGATACCGATTGGCCTGTCTTTCATTTACTTTTTTCATCCCGGGTTGATCTCGTGCAAGCCAGCTATTTCTGCAGTGGTCCTCGATACGATTTCACACTGGCATCCCCGTGGATATTGGCAATCGAGAGGTGTCCGCCGGCTTACCCTTGTCGCTCATCCGTAATCTTATTCAATTTCCACATTCATCCCCCATCTTCCTGGAGCGCCCGGCATTCTTGAAAGTCCAATCGGTGCGGTGCTGCCGGCACTGTGTGGAGTGCACTCATTTTTGCTGCATCCGACGCCGTACCTGCGCTCATGGGATCGAGATG
>CAJWLW010000030.1 GCA_913042885.1 uncultured Lentisphaeria bacterium
ACTTGTTGATTGCCAACCTGTACCGGGCGCTGCAGTCGATCACGATGACCATGAACCATCAAATCAACAACTCGATGGTGCCGATCAAGCTCTTTTTCGATTTGCTGCCGGGTAAGCTCAAGGAAGCTGGGATAGATATCGATGCGCTGGCAGATCACGCGTTTTGGCAGGACCTGCATAAGAACGCGCAGAACGAGATGCTCAGAATTTCTGACAACCTGCGTGACCTGCGTAATGCCATTCAGTTGCCGGTGTCGTGAATATAGGCATTATGCTGGTGGCTGGTGCCAGCATGGGCTTTTGCCATCTTGATCCTCGACAACGCTGCCGCTGAAGTCGCTGACTGCGCCGCAATGGCCCCCCACAGTGGCGATATTCGCGGATGTTTTCGGTTTCGGGGAACTGGTGTGACCAGTCCGCAAGCCGGAGCCCTGCATTGGTAAATCCAGACAAAGGCCTGGACCGGAGAGACCAGGAGGTGCTTGATTTTCGTGACGTGACAGTCCACCTTATGTCCTCATACTCCAGCCCATATGCCCCCCCGATCCGCATAGAACAGGTGCTGTTTCAAGCGTCGTGCGTACGATATCCTTGGACATGCGGGTGAACTCTACCGATGAAAACACAGCGCCAGCGCGTCTTTACTCTGAGAGAACTTCTCGTGTCCATTGCAATTGCCGCAACCCTAACAGGCATACCGTCGCCCTGATTGGCCATGAACGCATCCGTTGTCACTACACCTACCCTGGTCATTGTCGGTCGCCCGAACGTCGGTAAGTCCGCCCTGTTCAACCGCGTTATGCAACGGCGTATCGCCATCGTTCACGAGCAGTCCGGAGTCACCCGCGATCGCGTCACTGCAGTGGGCGATTGGTGCGGTAAATACTTTCGCCTCGTCGATACAGGCGGGCTCAATGTCTTTCGCGGCGGGCATAAGGCGGACGGCGTCTTTGACGAGATGATTCGCGAGCAGCTCGAAGAGGCCGTGGTCGATGCCGACTTTATCATCTTTGTCGTTGATGTCATTGCGGGCCTCGTGCCACTCGACCGTGAGGTGGCCAGATGGCTGCGCCAGCTTGGCAAGCCGGTGGTCGTCGCCGCCAACAAAGCCGACAACGACAAGATAGCCGTCGGCGCCGGGGAGTTTGCAGAGACCGGGTTCACCGATATCTACCCGATCTCCTGCCTGCATGGTCTGGGGGTCGCCGAGTTGCTCGATCATGCAACTGCTGACTTCGCTATGAACGAGGCCGAGCGCGACGAGGCGCCGGCGATCAACATCGCGCTGGTCGGCCGGCCCAACGTCGGCAAGTCGTCCACAGTCAACCGTCTGCTCGGCGAGAATCGAGTCATTGTCAGCGAGGTGCCCGGCACCACCCGTGATGCCGTCGATATTCCCTTCGAGATCGAACTGCACGGAGCCAGGGTCAAGGCGAACCTGATCGATACCGCCGGCATCAAGAAGCGTACGAAGACCAGTTCACCCGTTGAGTTTTTCGGCCTGGCACGGGCACGCACCGCCATTCGCCGCGCCGATATCGTCCTCGTGCTGATCGATGCCACCGAACCCGGGACGGCGCAGGACAAGCGCATCTGCCGGCTGGTTCTCGATGAGGGCAAGCCTTGTGTGCTTCTGGCCAACAAATGGGATCTTGCCGGTAAAGAAGTCAAACAGAAAGAACTGTTCGAACGCATCGCCTGGGAAATCCCTTTCCTCGATTACGCGCCGATCCTGACTTGTTGCGCTGTAAGCGGCTATAATTTTAGTGAGATCCTGCCGTCCGTCATTGCTATTCACGAGCAGATGAGCATCGATATTCCGACGCCGCTGGTCAATCGTGTGGTCCAGGACCTGGTGGCGCGCGTATCGCCGCCCGCCGGCGGCAGTACGCGGCTGAAGATTTATTACGGCACCTATAAGTCACAACGCCCGCCGACCTTCATACTTTTCGTCAACGATGTCAAGAGTTGCCGGGGCAACTATGTCGCCTTCCTGAAGAACCAGTTCCGTCGCGCCTTCGGCCTCGACGGGTTGCCGATTTTTATCGAGTTCCGGGAACGCCGCCGTGGCGACTTCCACAATGCGCCAGACAAGAAGCGCGGCAAGAGTATTGCCTCGAAGTGAACGATGCTGAATTGTGACAGGGTGTGCCTGTCCTACCCGCGAATCTGCGCCTGCTTCGTGCCAGTGCTGCCCCGGTTGCCGCGTTTTTAATGGAAGAGGCGTCTCGCGAGTAGACGGCAACAGAATCGGGAACAAACTAACGAGTAGACAGTCTTCGCATCCTCCAACAGCGTTTCTTTGTAAGTGATCGACATTGAAATTATTCTTGCCTCACGTTCGCAACGGCGGCTGGACCTGCTGACCGCCACCGGAATTCGTTGCCGGCCGGTGGCCGCGGATGTCGAGGAAGTCATCTTGCCCGACGAACCGCCCGAGGCTCTCGTCTGCCGGCTTGCCCGGCTCAAGGCCGTGGCTGTCGCACCGCAGTTTCCCAGTGACATCGTCCTCGGCTCGGATACCATCGTCTACCTGGAACCTGATGTACTGGGGAAACCCCGCGACTACGCGGAGGCAAGTGAGTTCCTCGGCAGGCTCAGCGGCAAGACGCACCAGGTCTACACCGGTGTCTGTCTCTACCGGGAGAATCCCGATTTGCTCGATGTTTGGTACGCCTGTACCGATGTCACGTTCAGGTCACTCACTGCGGACGATGTCGAAAGCTATCTCGCCTGCATCGAACCGCTCGACAAGGCCGGTGCCTATGCCATCCAGGATCAAGGTGATTTGATCATCGAGAAGATTTGTGGACTCCGCAGCAACGTCGTCGGGCTGCCGATCGAAGAAGTCATCGAACATCTCGCCAGGCACATCGGCACCGATGCTTGAATTCAGCGACAGGCCCTATGTTTTCGTGCCGCCGAAGATGAACCGGCTGATACTGGCGCTGATGCGCCAGTACAACCTGCGGCGCTTGCTGCCGAGCCCGGCAAAACGCATGTCCCGCATCATCGTGACAAATCCTGAAGTGCTGCATGCCGTACGGCCGACGGCCGGGAACCGTCTGCTTTTTCTGCCGAATCACTCGACCCACTGCGATCCCGAGATCATGATCGAGTGCCAGCGGCAGCTTGGCGTCAGGTCGTTATTCATGGCAGCCTATGACGTTTTCCTGCGCAGCCGCCTGGAGGCCTGGATCATTCAGCATTGCGGCGTTTTCTCGATCGATCGCGACGGCAGTGATCGCCGCGCCATCGCTGCTGCCATGGAAACGCTGACGGCCGGGCGCTTTGCTCTGACTATTTTCCCGGAAGGCAACGTACAGTTTACCAATGACAGTGTTGAAGCCTTCCTGCAGGGGGCTGCCTTCATCGCTTTGAAGGCGGCGAAATCGCTTGATGGCCCGGGTGACATTCACGCCGTGCCGGTATCGATCAAGGCGACCCACGTCACCGATGCGAGACCGGCGATTTGCCAGCGCCTCACTGATATTGCCGTGACTGCCGGCACTGGGTTTGACCGGGATCGCGACTTTCAGAACGAGCTGCGCCGCATCGGCATGATTGTCCTCCGCCGGGAACTCGAGCAGCACGATTATCCACTGCCGGAAGGCGCCGACGATGATCTCGGGACGGTGCTGCGCGCGGTTGCTACAGCGATCGTTGAGGCACTCGAAACTGAAATTTCACGGCAGCCGAAGCCGCGCGATACGCTGGTCGACCGGATCCGTGCCATCCGTCGGTTCGTGCATGAGTGTTTGCTTGACCCGGACCTGGCTGATCAGCACGCGCAAGCGCATGTCTGGGCGCGACAGGCCATGCTGGCGTTCCGGGTGTCGAGCTACAGCGGCGACTATGTCGCGACGAAACCGACTGTCGATCGCGTTGGGGAGACGGTCGAGAAACTCATGGAGGACCAGACTTCGACCATGCCGCCGGCGTACGCCGAGCGGCATGCGTACGTCCGCCTGGGTACTCCGGTATGCTTGTCCGCATATCGTTCGGTGTTTGAAGAGAGTCCCAGGCAGGCGGTGCAGGTGTTGACGGACAAGTGGGAGGAGGCGGTGCAGGCGGGGCTCGATGTGTTGAATACGGAGTTGCAGACACCGGGTGCCGAATTGTTCACTCCATGACTTTCGTCTGCGTGTCGGGGCTGATGTTCGGTGGGCGCAGGTGGCTGTTCGGGGCGAGAAGGAAGTTCGCTTTTTCGGTGAACGCCGCGATCTCGAATTGCGTACGAATAACCATGTCATGACAATAGCGGCGGAGATCCTTCAACGTTTTGCGGTCGATTCCGCTGTCGGCGATGCCGAGCAATGCTGCCTGGCCATGTTTCTGGCGTAGCTCGCTGATGTAATCGCAGTCGTGGTCGATGGTCGGAATGTCGATAATCACCAGATTGAATGGCTCACTTTCGGAGTCGAGGATGTCATCAGCTTCGGTGGTGTTGGCAGCGGTGACAACCTCGTGTCCCTGCGTCGTCAGCACGTGCGCATAGAAGATCCGAAGGTCCGCGTCTTCGTCGATCACCAAAATCCGATGGATGACTGGTTCAGCCATGTACTGTTACTCCCGCCCGGTGAACACATGCAGGCCTACTATAACAGTGGCCCGGATAAGGTCAGTTCAGCCAGAGGCCAGAGCTTGGCGGCCAGGTCCCCGACGAAATAGCCGATGACGGCAACGCCCAATCCGACCACGAACATGTCGAAACCGCTGCGCCAGAGGCCGCGGCCAGTGAAAAAACTGCGGGCAGCGCCGACGACGAAATGTGATACCATGGCCAGCGCAAATGCTGACCAGATTGCCACACTGCCCTGGAAAATGAAAAACGGTGCCACCGGGATAATTGCGCCGATGGCGGTTGCCATGCCAGTGATCCAGCCTTCGCGCACAGGCGTCCCGTATTCGTCGCCGAGGCGTAATTCCTCGCGGACCATTTCCTCGAGCGCCTTTTCGGGCGATGCCATTATTTCTGAAGCGATTTTCTTCGCTCTTTCGGGCAGGACGCCGCGGCTTTCATACATGAGTGCCAGCTCTTCCTCCTCAGCCTCGGGCATCAGTTCGATCTCTTTTTTTTCCATGGCGATTTCGTACATACGCACTTCCTGCGTACTCTTCGCTGCAAGATAGCTGGAAGAGCCCATGGACAGGGCGTCCGCGATGGTGCCGGCGAGACCGGTCAGCAGGATATAGTTTGGATTGAGACCGCCGGCAAGGACGCCAGCGATCAGCCCGGCGATCAACCCGAAGTTGGCGGTCAGCCCGTCGTTGAACCCATAAACAACATTGGCCAGGGTACCGGTAGAATGGATCCGGTGCCATGGTTCGCCTTCAATCCCGGCGATTTTTGCCAGCGCATCGGCGTGCTTGGCGGAGTCCCGGGCCAGTTCCAGCGCTGTGTCTGCGGCTTCGCCGGGGTCGCTTCGGGTGTGCATGTCGAGGTAGATACGTACTTCCTGGCCTTCCTCATGCAACAGCAGTTTGACGATGCTGCCAGGGCCGAATCGTCGTGCCCACCAGGCCAGTATGCGGCTTCGTACAGTCGGGGTCGGTGGCGGCAGGTCGACATTTTTCTCGGTCAGTAGCCGGGCCCAGATCGCGGTATGGCGCTCCTCCATATCCGCCAGGCGGGCATACAATTCCCTTTTCTCGGGATCCTCCTCGACGTCTGCCAGTGTGCGGTACAGAAACTCGGCGTCGGCTTCGTCCTGCCAATGATGGCGCCATTCTCGGAGGTCATCTGCCATCAGTCAGCCCAAGGGTTTTTGAAGCAGTGTGTCTGCGCCCGCTATTTGACGGAATCCGTTGGTGCCGATCGGCAACGGCTGTTCTCGTACAGCACCCGCGACGGGTTCCTGATAAAAACACGGCTTGCCTTGTCATCGAGTACCTCCCAAATTGTCCGTGTTCGACGTCGTTGCGCGCGCCGGTGAATGCTGCGTGCTGCCGAACAATTCCCCATTTTTTTGACGGCATGAAAGTTCAGCTCGCCATAAAGAAGCGGCCGGATTCAATCTACGGTGCGTTACGGAGTTCGCAAATTTACCGGACTCGATTGGGGATGGGCCATTCGACATGGAAAAGGTCATGACAGCCGCTGTTGGCTCGATCAGTTCGAGTCACTGTGGCCGTGCACATCGTGTGCTTCGGGGAATTGGGAAATCGCAAAGCTGGGCTATGATGCTCGGTAACCGGGGATATTCTGGGGGATGCGGATGCTGTGGAATTATGTCGGCTTCGACAGCTCGCGAATGACGGTGCAGGGGTTGGCCCGTCAGTTCGCTGTTGTGTTCGGGGTTTTTGCGATTATCGGTCTCTCCTGGCCATATCTCGTCCGATTGGTGAGCGAACGGGTGCGCATATCGCTGGCGTACGAAGACGGATTGGACGCCGGCGACCGCCTGCTGATTGAGTATCTCGAGCGTTCCCCGGATGCGACATGGGCTTGGTACACTCTGGTGAAGCAGCCGCGACCCGATGGTACGGGACTGGACAAGTCCGAGCTGCTGTCGCGAATAGAAACCTGTCCGGTACTGCCGCCGGTTGTTTTGCGGGCCTGGTACTATCTGTACACGGACGGTACCGAGCGCGCTTTGCGCGAACTCGATGGCGGCGGGGATGTGCGGATTCATCTGGCACGAATCCGGATTTACCTCGCTAACATGTCTTTGGAAGAGGCACTTGCTGCGGCAGGGGACGCTGTTGCTGCGTATCCCGACAGTGCGAAGGCGCGTGCCTATGCGATTGATCTGCTGACCCAGTTCGGCCGTTTTGACGAGGCGCGCGCGTTGCTCGAGGACGCCGCCTATGAGGTGCCCGGGATAGCGGGCGCCAAGATCCGGATCTATCTGCACACGGGCGACTATGTGCGTATGTCGGTCGCGGCGGTGGTATATGAAGTAAGCAGTTACCCGCAACGCGCGCCGACGGTGGTTGCGTCACTGATCTGTGGCTTGGCCTGGCTGGTGTTTGTGCTGCACATGGGGCGAGTCTCGGCCTGGTCGGGAGGTGACAGGGGGGTCGCTGTCGTGGCCCTGCTCTGCGGTTTCGCCAGCGCAATTGTCTGTCTCATTCCGATCTACCTGATGGAACCGTATTTTACTTTTCCTTCGGAGGATCTGGTCTACAATTTTATCTACTGTGTGATCGCCATCGGAATCAAGGAAGAGTTCGTCAAACTGTTGCTGGTGGTCCCGCTGCTGCCGTATCTGGTCCGGCAGCGAGATCGTCTGAAGATTCTGACGATCACCTCTATCGTTGGTCTCGGTTTCGCGATGAACGAGAACATTGGATATTTCCTTGGCGGCGGCAGTGTCGTTGTGTCACGATTCCTGACGGCAAATTTCTTTCACATGGTATTGACCGGCTATTGCGGCTATTACCTGGTTCGGGCTGTCCAGGGCGGCGGCGGGCATTGGAATGTCTTTGCCCTCCAGACGTTGAAGATGTCTGCGATCCACGGCATTTACGATTTGCTGCTGACTATGGATGTCGTGCTGGAAGGGATGAGTCTGTTTGCCATGGCTGTTTATATCTGGCTGTCGCAGGTGTATCTGCGACTGGTCCTCGAAAGCGATCGCGAGGTGGCGCGGAAACTGCCGCTGACACGGCTTTTTGTCGCGCTGATGGCGGTAGTCACAGGCATTGCATTTGTTCTGGGCACGGGCTATCTGCCGACACGCGTGGCGCTTGAGAACACTGTTTTGGGGGCGGTTGGGATGGGCGTGATCACCATCATGTTCTTTCGTGAGTTCAAGGAACCGGTCCACTGATTGACGTGCTTGTCACTTCTTTATCGTCAGTTCACTTGTCATTCTTGATCGGCTGCGTACTATAGGCGCTTTCGCAGTGCCGCTTATGCTGTCAGGCAACCTGTGTCGGGCAATTTGTCAGGCCTGAAAAGTTGGTCAGGCAGGTTCGTTGGCCAATGTTTTCACGCAGATTCAGGCTTTCGGGGGAGGGCATGAAGAACATTGATTGGGCGAATCTGGTAGTCGCCATTATGGATCGTCTGGTCATTTCCCAGGCAGAACTGGCAAAGCGCTGCAAGGTGGCGCAACAGACTGTATCGACGTGGAAGAAGGACACGCGCACGCCCAGTGTTTTTGCCCGCCGGCAGTTGATGAAATTCGCCGGCGAAGCCGGGCTGAACCTCATCTTCTTTAGCCGCGGCGCGGCGGACGGCGCAAAGTCCGGCTCCGGGCACGACGCCCCTGAACATGAGGGCCGGGTGGCAGGGACAATGGAAGAGGGCGCCGAATATTACCCGCGGGCAACCGAATTTGTGACCGTTCTGCAGCAGTTGCCGCCGAACATCGCCGAAGAGGTGCTGGAATACGCCCGCTTAAAGCTCGACTCGCATCGCCGTATGAACATCGAACCCAACCGGCATTGATTCCAGTAACCTCGACGTGTCGAGCGGCACGGAGCCCGGGACTGATCGCGCCTTCGGCCTCGATCGTTGCCATGAACCGCTCACGAATCGTCATTTCATCGCTCTGATCTGCTTGCATTGCGATCCAGCCTCATAAAGGAACCTGACTGTCATTGTGTCATCTCATGACCATGCGTCGTGGATTCTCCCGGGCCACACAGTAAATTGATGAAAAATGAATACATAGAGGTTTAGTCATGCCCGACAACAATGCGACAATCACTGCCTTGCGCGAGGCTCTGGAAATTTCACCGGACAACGTACCGTTGCGGTGTCATCTGGGTGAGACTCTGCTGGCCGACAACGACATCGAAAGCGCCGAGACAGAGTTCCGCAAAGTGCTGATTTTTGACCCGCGATCGGACCGGGCGAAGTTGGGCCTCAGCCGCGCCTACGGTGCACAGGGAAAGAACAGTGCCGCCCTGGTCATCGTCGAGGATCTGGCGGCAGCGCCCGATGCCTCTGCCGTGGTGCTGGTGACCTGTGCGGAGGTTTTTCTGAAGAACAACATGCGCGAGGATGCTCTGGCTACCTATAGACGGGCGCTTGATCGCGACCCCGGCGTTGCCGACAGTATTCTGGCGGCTCGGCTCGGGATCACCCCGGAAACCCGAGCCGGGGATGTCTGGGAGGACGACTTAGAAGAAGAAGAGGAAGGCAGTGACAGCTTTATTGTCGGCGGCCGGCGGCGGCAAAGTACGGAAGTCGACGACGAGGACACGTTCACGGAGACCGAGCGACCGGATATAGACTTTTCCGCTGTCGGCGGCATGGAAGACGTCAAGGACGAGATCCGCCTGAAGATTATTCTGCCGATGAGTAACAAGGAGCTGTACGCCACTTACGGCAAGAAGACCGGCGGCGGCATCCTCCTGTATGGCCCGCCGGGTTGCGGCAAGACACACATCGCCCGAGCTACTGCCGGTGAAGTCAAGGCCGGGTTCATGTCGATCGGCCTCAACGATGTGCTCGACATGTGGATTGGCCGCAGTGAAGAAAAACTGCACGCCGTCTTCGAGCAGGCCCGTAACAACACACCATGCGTCCTTTTTTTCGACGAGGTCGATGCTCTTGGTGCCAGCCGAAGCGATATCCGCTCGGGTACCGGCGGTCGCCATTTGATCAACCAGTTTCTGGCGGAGCTCGATGGCATCGACAGCAACAACGAAGGCGTGCTGATCCTCGCCGCGACCAATGCACCCTGGCACGTCGACAGCGCCTTTCGACGGCCCGGTCGATTTGACCGCGTTATTTTTGTGCCGCCGCCCGACGACCTGGCACGCGAAGTGATCCTCGGCCTGCAGCTCCACGGTAAGCCGGTCGATGATGTTGATTGCAAAAAAGTTGCCCGGAAACTCACCGATTTCTCCGGCGCCGACATCGCCGCGATCGTCGACGTGACCGTTGAAGATAAGCTGCGCGACGCGATGAAGTCGGGGGTGCCGGTGCCGATCACCACGGGCGATCTGCTCAAGGCCTCGGGCAAGCTCAAGCCGACGACCAAGGACTGGCTTGCTTCGGCGCGCAACTACGCCCTGTACTCGAACGAGTCCGGTCTTTACGACGACGTACTCACCTATCTGAAGATCAGAAAGTAATGGCGTGGCGGAGCAATAAGACTTTGCCACACCGCCATTCCGCCACACCGCCCCTCTCATGAGTGAACATCTGCAACGTGCCCAACTGTTGATTGATCAGGGGCGCTATGACGATGCCTGTAAGGTGCTCATGGTGGCGCTTGCGGAGACGCCGGATCATCCGGATGTCCATCTGCTGCTGGCTTTCTGCATGAGTGAGAAAGGGGATCATGCCAAGGCGATTGAGCATGCGGAGTCCGCAATCGCGCGACAGCCCGAGTACGCCTATGCCCATTATGCCTACGCCAGTGTGCTGCTGGGCGCCGGCAAGCAACGTCAGGCGCTGGCGCCGGCTATGGAGTCCGTGCGGTTGGAGACCGACAATCCGACCAATCACGGGATCGTTGCTGTCGTGCACATGATGCTCAGGAACTGGCGTGAGGCCTGCGAGGCCGCCGAGGCGGGACTGCGCCTCGACCCGCAGAACGGCGGTTGCCTGAACGTCCGGGCAATCGCTTTGCGCTCACTCGGGCTGACCGATGAATCCGGGCTGTCGATCGATTCCGCCCTCAGCCGTGACCCTGAGGATTCGTGGTCGCATGCCAACAAAGGCTGGAACGAACTGCACACCGGCGAGGCCCACAGTGCGGTCGACAGTTTCAAGGAAGCCCTGCGTCTCGATCCGAATTCGGAGTGGGCGCGCGCCGGCCTGGTCGAAGCACTCAAGGCACGCAACCCGGTGTACGCCTGTATCCTGCGCTATTTCCTGTGGATGTCGAAGCTCAAGCCTCGGGTGCAAATCGGATTGATCATCGGTGCAGTCGTCGGCGCCCAGCTCATTCTGTACATCTCGCAGGCGGTGCCGGCGCTGGCGCTGGCCGGTCAGATTCTGGTGTTCTTTTACATCCTGTTTGTCTTGACGAGCTGGTGTGCCGTGCCGTTTTTCAATCTGCTGCTGCGTTTCCATCACGAGGGGCGGCACGCCCTGAATGGCCGGGAGCGTCGCTCCGCCACCTGCCTCGGCATTGTACTGCTGCTGATTGTAACAATGGATTTGTTTTTCATCAGCCAGGGCGTGTTCAACCTGTGGTTTCTGCTGTTCCCGGTGCTCCTCGTATTCCCGACCGTGACCGCCTGCCGCGCTCGTCCGGTAGGCCCGAAGGTGCTGACCACACTCTATACATTGGCCGCGGCTGTATTGTTGATCGGCGCCATCTTCGGGGGCCGCGCGGACTGGCTCAATCCCTACGTCTGGATGTGCGTGCTGTCGACCTGGTTCATCAATCTCGTACCGACTCACGACTGATACACTGCGTCGAAAAGGGAAAGTGAACTCCACCTGGAGCGTTGACGATGACTAAAGAGGAAGCGCTTGCTGCACTTGCCGGTATCCGTACGCCGATCGTTTACGATGCGGTTGAGAAATACGAACTACAGCCGCGCACGGACGGGTTGATGGACACGTCCATCAGATCGTTGCTGCCGGGACTCGGTCCGATGGTGGGATATGCCACGACCGCCAAGATTGCCGGCGAATACCCGGCGGTCGAGGGTGACCGTTCCATCGAATGGAAGGATCTCTGGAGCTACGTGCAGCAGGCGCCAGGCCCGAACGTCATGGTTGTCCAGGATCTCGATCAGCCACCGGGAAAATGTTGTGCCTGGGGCGATATGTCGGCGAGCATTTTTCTACGGCTCGGTGCCGTTGGCGCTGTGACCAATGGCGGCGTGCGTGATTTGCCGGAGGTCGAGGCTCTGGGCTTTCAGCTTTTTGGGCCGAGCCCAGTCGTTGGTCATGGGCATACGCACTGGGTCGAGATGAATACGCCGGTCAAGATCGGCTCGCTGCTGGTGTATCCGGGCGATCTGCTGCACGGCGACGAACACGGTGTGATGGTGATTCCAGGCGAGATCGATTTGCCGGAGCTGGTTACGTTTATTGCTAAGTTCCTGGCATCGGAAAAAACGGTCATTGATTACTGCAAGGGGCCGGACTTCGAGGTTGACCAGGTCATGGAGCTTATCCTGCAGCATGGCGAACGCACGGAGCGAAGATAGGATCAACGGTCTTGCACGGGTAGCGATCCCCGACAGGGAAGCGCCATGCCATGGAAGATGCGGTATTGCCATGACACACGCACTGTTGTAAGTTCTGCGCGTTGTCAGAGTTCATGACTCCCGGGTATTCCAATGGTTTTTCTTTACCGCTGCTGTTCCTTCGCAACCACCGTTTTTTTTGTACTCTTATTCGTCGTCCGTCCGGCTGCCGGAAAAGCCGAACCCGCGTCGATCGAGGCCATCGAAAAGCACATTGCCCGACTGCAGGGGCGCATTGACAAGGCGCGTGTCGATACACAGCCGGAAGCCTTGAGCCTGCAGGTGGCGCAACAGTTCATCGAGCACATCGGCTGGGATATTGTCAATCGCAAGGACCTGGCGAAGGCGCTCGCTGCGTCGCACCTTTCCGATGCCGAGGCCGCGGCGCAGGCGGGGGTGTTGCCGGAACGCCAGGGCCTGCAGGTGATTGGCCTGCTGGAGGATGCACTCAATCGCCTTGATGCTCTCAAAGCGCGCAAGAGTTTGCGGCGTACGCCTGGTCCTGTCGACTGGCAGGAGTTGACGATTCGGGAGCACACCTTCCGCAGCGGTGACCGGATCGTCTTTCCCGGCGGCTTCGGAGAGATTCCCGATGCCGACGATCTCGGAGCGGTGGCGGCGCTCGGCGGCGCCTTCGCCGCCGGCCGGGCAGCTCCCGATGGCGTCATCAAAACGGACGGTGATGTCAACAGCCGCACGATCAGGCAGGTTCAGAAACATTTCGAACGCACACGCGCTGTGGGGATGCAAAGTGAACTGACCCTGTCGCACCTGACGAAGACCGGTGTCGGCAAGCGCTACGACGGTATCCGCGATGTCAAGTACGGTGGCGTTCAGTACGACATCGACCACCCGGATGTGCGGCGCATGTGGAAACGCGTGATCGAGACGGTTGCGCCTAAAGCCGCGCTGGCCGGGAAATTCTTCGCCTGGCGCCTGGTTGAACGTCCCGCCTTCCCGACAGGCACGAAGGTGTCGGCCCACACGATCGCGAAGTACAGCGCCTGGCTGCAGGAACGTCACAGCGGTATCGCTGCACTTAACGAGCACTGGGGCACAACGCATGCATCGTTTGATGTAATCACTGCACCCGGCAAGAAAGCGGGTGCTGGCGAGTGGCATGACTGGTGTGTGTTCAACCGGTGGCGCGTCGATCAGTGGCTGGCAATGCTGCAGGATCTCTGCCGGACGTATCTGGATTCTGCGGCGGCCTATCCGATGCTTGGTGAGATCATCGGGTTGCCGGTTGCTGGCAACCGGCCGCGGGATGGTCATGCAGTCAGTGGTATTGATCTGGAGTCGATCGCGACCGCTTTCCCGATGGTCGCTTTCAGCGCCCCTACACCGGCGCTGGCGGATGGTCCCTGGGTCTTCGACTGGCGTGCGAGCGCCCTGACGTTTGACCTCATGCGGTCGATCGCCCCCGAGACTTTGCTGCTGGCGACGAATTGGCGTGGATTGGGTGCGGGTGAGCAGCGGCATCCGGAACTGGCCGCCGGACACATCCGTTGTGCGTTGTGGATGCTCCACCTGCACGGCGCCGGCGGCTCACAGGCGGCGGGTTGGTTGCGGGCCGAGTCGAAGCCGGTCAAATCCGGTGCCGAAGATTTCCACGCCAGCATCCTGACGCAGCCGCGAATGCTGGACGAGTACGCCCGCACCGTGTACGAAGTGAATGCCTGGGCGTCGATCATCGACAGCGTCGCCCGGGCGCCGTCAGCCATCCACGTCTTGTACTCGCCGGCGGCGGCGGCGCAAAGCGGTGATCATATGTTGACGTTGCTCGAGACGTACGAGTCGCTTGTTGCACTCGGCGGCGGTGTGTCGTTTATCAGTGAATCGATGCTCGAAACGGGTGTTCCCGACAGTTGCCGATGGTTGGTCGTGCCGGCGGTTGACTACATTGGCGAAACAGCACTCGGGCAACTGCGCGGGTTCGCCGGAAATGGCGGGCATGTGTCGCTGGTCGGTGATTGCCTGACGCACGACCTGCACGGTCGAGCGCATGATGCGGCGGCGATCGCATGGTCTGCCGGGCAGCATCGGCTGGCACCCGGGCCCGCTCCTGCCTTGTTTCCGGCGTTCGCAGCACGAGCCGCCGAGATCCGCACACGGATGCCGTTGTCGTGCATTACGGCCGACGGTAAATCGCTGACCAGACTTGTGTGGCGCCAGATTCCCTGGAACGGCGGCATTCTCACGGCTATTACCAATCCGCGTCGGGAAGCTGTGCCGGTGGCCTTCAAACTGGGCGACCGCCTGCTCGGTTCATCGTATGACCTGATCGATGGTGGCAAGCGGGACATGAAGAAATTTCATTTGGAGCCGTATGCAGTACATCTGTTCTACTTCGGCAGCGAGGAGAACAGCAAGACGGCGGCAGAATCACTGGCCCACAGTAATCCGGGGCGTGCCGTCGTGCGCGCGCTGCGCCGTCAACACAAGCAGGCGGTTGCAGCCGATGCTGTCAAAGCAGCGGCCGACCTGTTGCAGCCGACGTCATCGATGGACTTTGATCCGCCACGTAAACTCGTTATGCTCGGCTGTCGCTATGCGTTCCTGTCCTCACAGAAGCGGGATCTGGACAATCGCGTCCGCCGCGGCGACGAAAGCGGCCGGACAAGGCGCTTGCAGGCGCATTACAGTGAACGAAACTATGGTCTGTCGACGGTCGTTAAGAGTGAAGCGGAGAAGCACATAGGGCGGATGCGGGGCCGGCTGAAGGCAGCGGCGCGCCGGGTCGATCGTCTGGAGAAGAGCGATGATCCCGACCCGGACGAACTGGCGACAGCGCGGTTGGAAAAACAACGTCAAGAGTTGCTCTATGATGCCTTTCGTGGTGACCTCAATCCCGCCGTGGGTGCCGGCAGGAATTCCGTGCATTCACTAAAAAGCCGCAACACGCCAAAACTGTTGGGACGCACACTTGGCGGCGAGTTCTATAGCACGTCGGCCAGGCTCGGCAAAAAATACATCGTCGTGACGTTCTGGTCGAGCAAGTCGCCGGCATCGATTGCGGCGGTGCGTACGCTGGCCCGGGTGTCGCGAAAACTGGACGGTGAAAAGGTCGATGTCGTGGCAATCAATATCGGCGATGACCGCCGGCGTATTAGCGATTCTTTCGAGACATTGCCAGAGAATGTCATCCTGTTGCAGGCATTAAAGCCGGAGAAAAAGCCGAACGCGAAGAAAGAGCCGAAGACGATGATCGAAACCTGCAAACTGAAGATTCTGCCGACGTCGCTGGTGATCGACAACTCCGGTACGACCAAGCTGGTGCTTGTCGGCAATGATCGGGACAACGCCAAGCGCTTGATCAAGCGCGTGGAGTTGTTGATCTACGACGACGAGACAGCTGATGATTAGGGAGTAAAACGACTTAAATGACCGTTCCGGTACATGTGATTGCGGGGTTCCTTGGATCCGGCAAGACAACGCTGCTGAACTACCTGCTCCACCATGTGCCGACGGGATTGCGGCCGGCGATCATTGTCAATGATTTCGGCAAGGTGGTGATTGACGGCAAGCTTGTCGAAGGCGACGCTTTGGCCATGATCGAGCTGGCATCCGGCTGCATCTGCTGTTCGCTGCAAGGCGCACTGATCGATGGTCTGGTCGAGCTGGTGGAAGAGCAAGCGCCGGATGTCATCCTCATCGAGTCTTCCGGTATCGCGCAGCCTGCCGAGCTACCGCCGGTGTTTGATTACACCGACCTGTCGAACTTGGTTGACCTTGGTAATGTCGTGTGCGTCGTCGATGCGACGAGCTTCAGCCGGTACGCTCCCCAGATGCCGATGCTTCGCCTGCAGGTGGAGCAGGCGAATACGATCGTGCTGAATAAGGTTGCCGATGCGTCGCCGGAAACTCTGGTGGAGGTAAGGCAGCGGCTCGAGTATCAGGTGCAGCCGGGAGCAGTCATGGTTGACAGCAATTTTGGCGAGCTCGATGTCGGCCTGATCTACGATCAACGGCCGATCTATTTTGTGCAGCGGCCGTCTGCCGGTGTCGTGCCGGATCACGGTTTCCACAGTTACACGATTGAAGATAGTGCGGCCACCTATGACTGCGAGCGCCTGTGCATCTGGCTCGATACCCTGGTCGGGCATGTTGAGCGGGCGAAGGGGATGTTGCGTACGAGTGCCGGCATGAAGCTTGTCCAACTCACGCCGGGCGCCGTCGAGGTCTCCGACTGGCATGGTCCGCCGGTGTCGTCGAGAATTGTCTTCATCGGTCGGGAACTGGAGGGTGTGCCTCTCGAAGAGGCGCTTCGGAAGCTGCACGTATAGTTCCTCTTCCGGCACTCACCCTTGATGCCGTCGTGGGGATGCGCCCGATGATATTTGTATCTTGTCCTGTTTTGCGTATTGTCCGACCCATGCAACAACCACGCTGCAACTATGCGGATCTTCCGGCGCTCGCCAGCAGAATGTGTGAATGGCGGGGCTGTCGAACGATAAGTCACCGCCCGTCGTTCCGCCGTCGCCTGTACTGGCGTCGTTGCAACACTGCTGTGACGATGCCGGCCCTACTTTTCCAGAAGCCCCGGGGTGATCGATGAGCCGACCGGACGAGGATGCCAGACGCGCTTACTGGACGACATCGCTTGATGCTGCCAACGACCTCATGGAGCAGGTCATCGCCTATCGATACGAAGAGTCCGGTGAAGCGCTGGGCTCGATTCCTGATGCCATGGCCGCGGCTGGGGTCGAGGTGCAGTTTTCCGACAGCCGCCTGGCCGACGAATTCGATCGTCTGTTTTATATCCGCGAGGGGCTGTTGGTGCACCTTATTAATGCCGCCCGTGAAATGAACGAGCATGGCTGGATCTTGAAAATTGAGGATGGCTTTCGCACACAGGAAATGCAGACTCGCCTGGGACGCTCGCCGCGGACGTTCGATCAGGTTGTCCGGATGTGCGTCTGGGAGTGTCACGGCGAGGTGCCGCCACTCGACCTTCTGTTTAAGCGCGCCCGCGCGATGGTGGCGCAGAACCCGGTCTGCGGGACCCACACGCAGGGGGCTGCTGTCGATATTTCCGTTTACCGTCGGGATGACGGATCGGAGCTTTGTCGCGGCAAGCCGTACCTGGAAATGAGTGAAATCACGCCGATGCAGTCACCGTTTGTCACGGCTGAGCAGCGTACGAACCGTGAGCAGATCACTGAGGTCATGGAGCGCCATGGGTTCATGCATTACCCAGGTGAATTCTGGCATTACAATCAGGGCGATGTACTCTATCAACTCCTTGTGAAATCCGACGCTCCCGGCCGTTATGGCCCGGTGCATTGGGATATGGCGGCCAACACGATCGCGCCGTATGATGATCCGTACGGGCGTTTGACCGATGAAGCGAAATTGGAATCTCTCCTGCATGAGGCACTGGCACGAATTGCCTGATTGAGCAGGTGCGCACCGTGCCATATCGACTGAACACGCATCAAATCATAACCAGAGACCCAGATCATGGCTGACAAACATCTCGTATTCGTAACAGCATGCGCAACCGGTGACGACGGTGCGATCCACGCTTTCCGTCTGGATACCGGCAGCGGTGCCCTGGAGCCATTACATCGTACAGGCGATCTTGACAATGCGTTTTTCATCGCTCTTTCGCCCGACAGCAAATACCTGTATGCCACAGTGACGACCGGTGATTTCGATAGTGCGGAAGGTCAAACCGCGGCTTTCGAAATCGTTGACGACAGCGGCGAATTGAAGGAGTTGAATCGTCAGCCGTCGAAAGGCCTGTCGATGTGTTACGTCCGGGTTGATCCAACCGGCAAGGCCGTCGTCATCGCGAACTACACGAGCGGCGATGTCGGGTCGTACCCGGTGCAGGCCGACGGCTCGCTGGGAGAAATGCAATCATTTTTTCAGCACGAAGGTGCCAGCCTGGTCGATCCTGCACGGCAGGAGGCGGCGCACGCGCATTGCGCCGAGATCAGCCCCGACGGCAACTACATGTACGCCTGTGATCTGGGGGCCGACCAGATTCGCTGCTATCGTCTCGATGCTGCGACTGCGACTCTGACGCCCAATCTACAGCCGTACGTCCGCACTGTCGGCGGCGGCGGGCCGCGGCATTTTACTTTCCACCCCAACGGTCGCTTTGCTTACGCGAACAATGAGCTGGCAAACTCTGTCAACGTCTTCAGTTACTGTGCTGATACGGGCATTCTCATCGAACGCCAAGTGATTTCTACGTTGCCCGACGACTTTGACGGTGAGAGCTATACCGCCGATATCAAGATCTCCCCGTGCGGTTCCTGGCTATACTGCACCAATCGCCTGCACGACAGTATTGCAGTCTACGGCATCGGCGAGGATGGCTGTCTCACCCTGGTGGAGGTCGTTTCGGGGCGGGGCAACTACACTCAGAATCTGGCGATCACGCCGGACGGCGGTATTCTCCTGGCAGCGAACATCGACAGTGTAAATCACGGTGGAGCCAACCTCGTGGCATTCCGTATCGACGCTGCCACCGGCCGCTTGACAGCTGTGGGTGAAGCGATCCCGCTACCTCATCCTTCATGCATCATGATCGTGTGAGGGGAGGGGAGATGGATCAAGGGCAATGCCGAAGCCCTGGCAACTGATGAATACAGAATTCGAGTGCTGAACTCAGCGCCGCACGCCTTCCCACAGGCGCAGTTTCATTTTTTTGTATTCGGTGATATCACTCAGTTCGTGCCATTCGTAGAACGGGGATATCGGCATACGGTGGCGGCCGAGGACGTAGACGTTTTTGGCACGTACCGGCAGGTCTTTGATGTTGTTGAGCCGGACGACCCGGCGATTGAGATAGTAGCACTCGGATGGATAGAGGTCGTGGCCCGGTATGATTTCGTAGACCGTGATGCCGGGCGGCAGGCTTGTGGAAAAACCGTGGGCAAAGTCGCGGCTGTGGCTGTTGTAGAGGTGGTTGTAGACCTGGAAACTGCCGACAGCGGTGAGTTGTACGGCCATCACGGATCCGGCAACCAGCAGCCAGACGGGTGCTTTGCGACGGTTAAGCCAGACGGCGGTGACAATGCCGGCGGCGGCGAGCATACATCCACTGGTGACCAGAATCATCGGGGTCGGGACCTGCCAGGTAATCACCTGCAGGCGGAGCAGCACACCGGTCACTGCCGTGGCGATAATGCCGGCAACAGCGATACCGGACAACGCCAGGGGCAGCATGCGCAGTTGGCGGCTGTAGCGGCGGATCAGCAGTTGGTAGTTCATACCCAGTAGGATCGCTACCGGTCCGATCAGTGGCAGCAGCACCTTCGAGTCACTGGCAGGAATGATCCAGAAAAAATAGAACAGCGAGTAGACGATAGTTCGCAGATATTGGCACAGCACCGGATTCTTCTCGAGTGGGTGGAAAGCCGCACAGAATCCCGGCCATGCGAGGAAGACCCAGGGTAGGAAGCCGATCACCGCACGCAGCGGAAATTCGACGACCCGGCGCAGGTAGCCGACTGCATGCTCAGCGGGCGTAAACTCTTGAAACACCCGCACGACCTCTTCTTTGACGAATGGCACCAGCAGCAGCCAACAGATCATGCCGATAAGCAGAACTGCCAGCGGAAACAGATGCTCCAGTTTCCAGAGACGCCGGATGATCTTCAGCGGACGCCGCATAAGCAGCAGCGGGAAATAGAAGAAGAACAGTGCCTGGATTCCACCTGTTAACAGGGCACATACCAGCAGCAGGTGTGCAGTGCTCCAGGCGTACATCCAGCGCTTGCGCTCGCGACTGAGAAGGTAAAAGGAGATCCAGGCGGCATTGATGAAGAGGGCGAACAGCATGTCGTTCTCGGCGACGCCGCCGATGTAAATGGCCGCCAGGCTCAAACACACTGCAGCACCCGTGGCGAGCGCCCCGCCGCCGGGAACCGTGCGACGCACGGTAAACATGCATATCAATGCCAGTAGCACGGCGGGCAGGATGCCGACCAGTCGGATGGTGGCTTCGTTCAGTCCCACGGTCATTGAAATCAAACTCAACATCCAGGCGCACATGGGCGCAACCAGAATGGCGGAACCCTGGAAATGCGGTGTCACGAAATCGTTGTTATGCAGCATCTCCCGGGCGATTGTCGCGTGCAGCGCTTCTTCGTGCGAGAGTTCGGGCAGGAACATCGCGGGCACGGAAAGAAGCAGGAACGCGCCGATCAGGAGCGTGACGTGCGTTGGGGAGGTACCGGATTCGGTGTGCATGGGGGAATCCTGGCAGGACTACTCGGGATTTTCGCCGGAAACCCGGCAGGCAGCGTGGGGTATTTGCGTGACAAAACGATGTATCTAACTTACTGACGTGCAGTTGGCATATCAACAATTGCACCAGGATTTGTCGTTGCACGGTGGGGATTTCCTGCTATGTTTACATGTTGGCGGTTCGCCACGGCTTGGTCGAGTGAATGGACAGTTGGCGTCGGTTTTCAAAGGTCAGAGTTCCGAAGTTCGATTTCATCCTTTACGTTTTATTCGTCTGTTGCCGGGTTTTCTTTCGAAACGAACTGCGAGTTGTCGGGTTATAATTTCGGGGTTGTCATGGTAGAACTGGATTTTTCCAAATCAGAAGACGGCCTGATTCCGGCCATCGCACAGGATTTCGAAACGGGGGAAGTGTTGATGCTTGCCTTCATCAACGATCAGGCCTGGCAGCATACCCTGGAAACCGGCAATGCCACCTACTGGTCACGTTCGCGCGGCAAATTGTGGGTCAAGGGCGAAAGCTCGGGCAACGTGCAAAAGATCAAGGAAATCCTTGTCGACTGCGACGCCGATGCCGTGGTTTACAAGATCGAGCAGGTCGGTGGCGCTGCCTGCCATACCGGCTACCGCACCTGCTTCTATCGCCGTGTTGACGGGGACGACCTGGACGCTGTCGGCGATCCGGTATTTGACCCCGATGAAGTGTATGGTAAATAGGTCTTAAATGAACGGTGGCCAGCGGCCATCGCCAAAAGGGAAACAGATTTCATGGATAAACTGCAACTGGGCATTCCAAAAGGCAGTCTGCAGGACAGTACGGTTGAAATGTTCGGCAAGGCGGGTTATCGCATCACCGTCAGTTCGCGCTCGTACTATCCCAGCATCGACGACCCGGAGATCGAGTGTATGCTGATCCGGGCACAGGAGATGGCACGGTACGTCGATGAAGGCATCCTCGATGCCGGACTCACGGGCCACGACTGGGTGGTTGAATCCGGCGCCGAAGTCGTCGAAGTCGCGGAGCTCATCTATGGCAAGGTTGGCCGCCGGCCGTTGCGTTGGGTGTTGGCAGTGCCTGAGGACTCGCCGATCCGCGGCCCGCAGGATTTGCAGGGAAAGCGTATTGCCACCGAAGCGGTCGGCATGACCGAACGCTACCTGGCCGAACACAACGTCGAAGCCAGCATCGAATTCAGCTGGGGCGCGACCGAGGTGAAGCCGCCGCGTTTGGCCGATGCCATCGTCGAGATCACGGAGACCGGCTCGTCACTGCGCGCCAACAACCTCAAGATCATCGACACATTGTGTACATCGACGACCCGTTTGATCGCCAACGAGGCCGCCTGGAAGGACGAGTTCAAATCGCGCAAGATCAAGCGCCTGTCGATGCTGCTGCAAGCCGTGCTGAATGCGGAAAGCCGCGTTGGTCTTATGCTCAACGTGCGCAAGAGCGATATCAACAAAGTCCTCGATATGCTGCCGGCCCTGCGGCGCCCGACCGTGTCGCCTCTGGTCGACGAGGATTGGGTGGCGCTGACCACGATCGTTGACGAGTATGTGGTGCGAGATCAAATCCCGAACCTGAAAGAAGCCGGGGCTGAGGGGATTGTCGAATATCCACTCAATAAAATCGTTGAGTGACACCATGAACAGCAACCGGTTTTTTGGTGGAATCCTGTGTGCTCTCATCGCCTGCCTGCTCACCGGTTGCGGCAAAGGGACGGCGCCTTCCGAGTCCGCCGATGAGCCACAATCGAACCAGGCGACAGAAGGTTCAGGGACGCAAACGGCCGAAAAGCCTACGAAGTACCACTATGTGATCGAAGTCGAAGCAGCCAAAAACCTGAGTGGGTCGATGACGATCGCCGATGACCCGGACGTCGGCGGTGGCAAGTTTGTGTATATACCTGCGAGAGACAAGAACGCTGAACCTACTGGTCGCCTCGAAGTCACACTGGACGTGCCGGTGAAGGGGGAAGCCTATTTCTGGTTCCGCACCTTGTGGAAGAGCGAATGCAACAACTCTGTGTTTCTGCAGGTGCCGGGACGGCCGAGAATTGAGGTTGGCGAGGACGGCAACTACAAGCGCTGGCACTGGGTCAGAGTCCCCGGCTCGGTGCCGTTGGAGGATGGCAGCCAGAAAATCGTGATTGCCGAACGTGAAGACGACGTGGGTATCGATCAGATCGTGGTGACGACTAATGAACGATTCGTCCCCGTCGAGATCGAAGAGTAAAGAAACCTGAACCCGCAGGACCATGCCGAAAACAAAACACAACTACGACGAAAGCAAACTCAAGAAACTCAGTTCCCTCGAGCATATTCGTCTGCGCCCCGGTATGTACATCGGCCGCATGGGTAACGGCAATCACACAGACGACGGCATCTACGTGCTGTTCAAGGAAGTGGTCGACAACGGCATCGACGAGTACATCATGGGTTACGGCAAGAAGATCGAGGTCAGAGTCGAGGACACCGCCGTTGAAGTCCGCGATTACGGGCGGGGTATCCCGCAGGGTAAGCTGGTGGAGTGTGTCACGGAGATCAATTTCGGCGGGAAGTTCAACGACGATGTATTCCAATTTTCGGTCGGCATGAATGGCGTCGGCCTCAAGGCGGTCAATGGGTTGTCATCGAATTTTGTCGTGACTTCGTACCGCGACGGCAAGTTCAAGCGTGCGACTTTCGCAAGCGGCAAGTTGAAGGACCAGACGCGCGGTAAGACCTCGGAAGAAGACGGCACCAGCGTGCGTTTCGTACCGGATCTCAAGTTGTTCCCGAAGTACAAGTTCAACCGCAATTTCATGAACCGTCGACTGTGGAACTATGCGTACCTCAACAGCGGCCTGTCCCTGCATCTGGACGGTAAGCGTATTCACTCGCGCAACGGCCTGTTCGATCTGCTGTCGGAAAAGGTCGAAGGTGATTCGCTGTATGACATCGTGCATCACCGCGAAGTGATGATGGAGTTCGCGTTTTGCCACACCAGCAATTTCGGGGAGACTTACTATTCCTTCGTCAACGGCCAATACACCAACGACGGCGGTACGCACCAATCTGGTTTCCGCGAGGGCATCCTCAAGGGGGTTTCGGAATACGCCCGCAAATCGCTCGAAGGCGATGATGTGCGCAACGGCATCTTCGGCGCCATTTCCATTAAGCTCAAGGAACCGATCTTCGAGTCGCAGACCAAGAACAAACTCGGTAACACCGAAATTCGCACAGACCTGGTGAAGAAGGTCAAGGACGCGGTGGCCAAGTATCTGTTCCAGCACAAGGACGTCGCCGACATTCTGATGGAGAAGATCTCGCAGAACGAGAAGATGCGCAAGGAGATCCAAGCGGTCAAGAGGGCGAGCAAGGAGAAGGCGAAGAAGCTGTCGCTGAAGATTCCCAAACTGCGTGACAGCAAGTATCACCTGAATGATCACTCGAAGCACGGCACCGAAACCATGATTTTTCTGGCGGAGGGTGACTCGGCTGTCGGCCCGATGATCAGTAGCCGCGATGTTCATCGGCAAGCCATTTTCCCGCTCAAGGGCAAGCCGCTTAACTGTTACGGCAAAAAACGGGATCTCATCATCAGTAACGACGAGTTCTACTGCATCATGCGCGCGCTTAACATCGAGGACGGTCTCGAGGGGTTGCGCTATGAAAAAGTCATCATCGCCACCGATGCCGATGACGACGGCATGCACATCCGAAATCTGCTGCTGACGTACTTTCTCTATTACTTCAAAGAGTTGATCATGTCCGACCACCTCTACATCCTCGAGACGCCGCTGTTCAAGGTGCGCGACAAGAATTCAACAGTTTATTGCTACGACGAGGAAGAACGTGACCAATCGCTGGAGACGCTCGGCGGCAAGCCGGAGATCACGCGTTTCAAAGGCCTCGGAGAAATCTCGCCGAAAGAATTCGGACAGTTCATCGGTGACGATATGCGCCTGACGAAAGTGTCGATCGACAAAATCCACGAAGTCGGTGAACTGCTCGAATTTTTCATGGGCAGCAATACCCCGGAGCGACGCGAATTCATTATGCAGAACCTGATTTGAGGAACCATGGGCAAAGAAGAACAACTTCTGCTTGAACTGAACGAATCCGAAGACATGCCAGAAGAACAGGAAGCCGAAGAAAGTCCGGAGTCCCCGGAAGAGATCGAACAGCTCGACGACGACGGCGGTGACGACGACGACGGCGGTGACGGCGACGACGGCGGTGACGGCGACGACGATGCTGCCGCCTCATCCGAGCCCAGTGCGCTGCGGCAGATGATGTCGCAGTACTTCATGGAGTACGCTTCCTACGTCATCAAAGACCGTGCTATTCCGGACATCGACGACGGCCTCAAGCCGGTGCAGCGGCGTATCCTGCATTCGCTGCAGGAGATGGATGACGGCAAGTACCACAAGGTTGCCAATATCGTCGGCAACACCATGAAGTACCATCCACACGGCGACATGTCGATCTACAATGCGCTCGTCCATGTTGCCAACAAGGAATTCTTCATCGATCGTCAGGGGAATTTCGGCAATATCTACACCGGCGACGTTGCGTCCGCGGCACGGTACATCGAGTGCCGTCTTTCGTTACTGGCCAAGGAAGTCCTGTTCAACAAGGAAGTCACCGAGTTCGTCGATACTTACGATGGTCGCAACGTCGAGCCTGTGGTGTTGCCCGCGAAAATACCGTTACTCTTGCTGCAGGGGGCCGAGGGTATCGCCGTTGGCATGTCGACCCGGGTTCTGCCGCATAACTTCAACGAAGTTCTGAAGGCGCAGATCAGCATCCTGCGCAAGCGAAAATTCGCGATCTACCCGGATTTTCTGCATGGCGGTTCGATGGACGTCTCCGAATACGAGGACGGTTTAGGCAAGATTCGGTTGCGCGCCACCATCGAGACCGCGAGTGAAAAGAAGCTGGTCATTCGCGAGATCCCTGCGACGACGACGACTGAAGGGTTGATCGCAACGATCGAGGATGCCGTGAATAAGGGCAAGCTCAAGATTTCCTCGATCAACGATTATACCGCCGAAACCGTCGAGATAGAAATAAACCTGCCTCGCAATGTCTATGCTGACCGCACCATCCAGGCGCTGTACGCCTACACCGACTGTCAGGTATCAATCTCCTGCAACTGTCTGGTTATCCAGGACAACATGCCGGTGGAACTGCCAGTGTCCGATGTCTTGCGCCAGAACACAGATCGGCTGGTCAACACGCTGCGCAGTGAGCTGGAAATCGAACTGCAGAAGCTGCGCGACCATTACCACGAACGCAGCCTGGCGCAGATTTTTATCGAAAATCGTGTCTACAAGAAGATTGAGAAATGTGAGACTTTGGAAGCGGTGATGGCTGCTGTTCACAAGGGTCTGAAGCCGCATGTCGCAAATTTTGAGCGGCCGGTGACCGATGATGATGTCGCGAAGTTGCTGCAGATTCCCATTCGCCGCATCTCGCTTTTCGATTTGAACAAGAACCAGGAGGACCTGCGGCGAACGCTCGAACAGATTGCCGAGATCGAGCACAACCTGGCAAACATCGTACCGTTCACGATCAATTATGTCAAGGACCTGAGAAAGCGTTACGGCCCCCAGTACAAGCGCCGTACGACGATCGAGGAAATCGAAGTCGTCGATGTGCGGTCAATTGCACTGAGTGATATCAAAGTCGGTATCGACAAGAGTAACGGCTACATCGGCACGGAAGTGAAGTCGGAAGTGGTTATGAACTGTACCGAATTCGATCGGCTGGTGATCATGAAGCCCGACGGCACGTACAAAGTGGTGCCGATTCCCGAGAAGCTGTACGTCGGTCGTGTCGCTTATCTTGGCAAGTCGGACAAGGAGCTGGTGTTCAGCATGCTCTACAAGGAACGCAAGACGCGTCAATGCTTTGCCAAGCGTTTCATGATCGACAAGTACATCATGGACCGCGAATACAGCACGGTGCCGAAAGGCTGCAAAGTCGAGAAGGTCTCGGACCGGCTTGGTGTCGTGCTGCGATGTCAGTTCGAACCGGTGCCGCGCCAGAAGAAAAATCACGCCGACGTCAAGTTCGATGACATCCCGATCCGCGGTAACTCTGCGAAAGGTTACCGTGTCGCGCCGAAGCAGATCGCCAAGGTCCTGCAGCTCAAGCGCGGCGCCGAACAGAGCGCGACCGACGAGGCGGACTCAGACTGAATCACTTCGCGATGAATTTCGCCAGCCGCGCCATTGCTTCTTCGATATTCTCCATGCTGGTGGCATATGAGCATCGGATGAAGCCCTCGCCGGCACTGCTGAAGGCCATGCCGGGAACGACGGCAACCTTGTGTTCGCGCAGCAGGCCGTGGGCGAACTCGGTCGAGGTCAGGCCGGTACAGGTGATATTCGGATACACATAGAAGGCCCCTTCCGGCGGTGTGCAGCGCAGCCCCATGTCGTTGAGCCGCTTGACGATGACGTTGCGGCGCTGGTAGTATTCCTCTTTCATCGCCTCCATGTCGGCACGGCCGTTGCGGAAGGCCTCGATTGCCGCCTCCTGTGACACAATAGAGGCGCAAAGCATCGAGTACTGATGGATTTTCATCATCGCCTCGATCAGTTCCGGCGGGCCGCAGGCGTAACCGATGCGAAAACCCGTCATGGCGTAGGCCTTGCTCATGCCGTGCAGGAAGATGGTACGCTCTCGCATGCCGGGAAATGCTGCGATGCTCTGGCAGGCTTCGCCCCAGGTGAGTTCGGCGTAAATTTCATCGGTGATGACCAACAGGTCATGCTGCACTGCAATCTGCGCAACCTGCTTTTTCTGCTCGAACGACAGATTGGCGCCGGTCGGGTTGTTGGGGAAGTTCAGCAGGATTGCCTTTGTCTTTTTCGTGATCGCTTTCTCGAGCTTATCCGGTTCGAGGGCGAACGCTGCGGATTCGACCGTCTGGACCGGTACCGGCACCGCGTGTGCCATCTGGATACTCGGAGCGTAGGAGACGTAGCATGGCTCGTGATATACCACTTCGTCTCCGGGATCGAGGATGGCGCGAAGAATCAGATCGAGTGCCTCGCTCACTCCGACTGTGATGATGCATTCCGCAGCGGCGTGATAGCGTATTCCGAAATTGGCAGCTACATAATCGCAGGCAAATTCACGCAGGCGCAGCAGGCCGAGGTTGGACGTATAATTCGTGTGGCCCTTTTCGAGTGCGTAGATGGTCGCTTCCCGTATTCCCCAAGGCGTCGAAAAATCGGGCTCTCCCACGCCGAGAGAAATGACGTCGTCCATCTCGCTGACCAGTTCGAAAAAATCGCGAATCCCCGATCTCGGCAGTGCTGCGATGTGCTTGGCGAGCCACTTTGATTGTTCGTTGTTCGACATGTCCTCTTGCGGTGCAAAGGATTAGAATCAGCAGTTACCGGGGATTGATCACGTCAGGGCGTTACGCTGAGTCTCTCGTAATCTTCTTCGTCTTCGGCGGTGAAGCCGCATTCCTTGTACTTCTTGAGCATGAAGTGTGTTCGTGTCGAAGTGATCCCGTCCATCGGCGCCAGCTTACTGGAAACAAACCCGGCGATGTCCTGCAGGGAGTCGCCGACGATGATGAGCTGCAGGTCGTAGTTGCCGGACACCAGCATGACGTCGGAGACCTGTGAAAACTTACTGATCTTACGGGCAATATTGTCGAAGCCGTCGTCGCGTTCGGGCTGTACGGAGACCTCGATCAGGGCGCGAACGGGAGGTTTGTCGAGGGCCTCTTCGTTGACCAGTGCGCAGTAGCCGTAGATCGTCTTGCTCTTTTCACATTCGTCAATGATCCCGGTCACAGTCGCCACGTCGGTGGCCAGGCGATCGGCAATTTCGGATGCGGATAAGCGGGCGTCTTTCTTTAACAGATTGAGGATTTTTTCCTTCATGGGATCAACTCCGGTATGTACAGTTTCTGGCCGATGATGATGAGGTTGGACTCGAGACTGTTTCGTTCCTTGATAGTGGCGACAGACGTATTGAATGCCAGCGCAATAGCGCTCAATGTATCGCCTTTTGCAACGGTATAAACGCGATCGTCCGCCTCCGGCTGATTCGTGTCGGGCACTTGTCTCGGTACCGGCGTGGGAGCCAGGGCGGTGCGGGCCACAAGTAGGGACATGACGGATTCGGCCAGTTTACGATCGGCGGCGTCTCGGGACTTTGTCTCCGCTTCGATCCGCTGATCGAGAGCCTCGATGTTCTCGGCGAGCCTCAACGCGAACTGCTGACTGCCGAGGGCGACACTTTGCTGCTGACTTTCGAGGCGCTTCAGCTGTTTCTGCATGGCGGTCGCATAGTCGCTCCAAGCCTGTAATTCGCCACTCAGCTCGTTCAGTTGCTTGTCGCGTACTCTGAGGTCCTCGCGATAGGCGGCCCGCTGGGCGTTGATCTCGCGAATGATCTCATCCTTGAAAGCACGCATCTCGGCGGCACCACCGTCCTGGGCCGGGGCCTGTGGGGCGGCGGCGAGGCAAGCCATGACGAAACAAAGTCTCTGGATGCGAATTTTCATCGGCAATCTCAATTGTTGGTCAGTTGCCCGATAAGGACTACAGCGCCTGCAGCCAGGCAGTAGTAGCCGAAATACGACAGT